>JAJFVB010000241.1 GCA_021372055.1 Desulfobacteraceae bacterium
TAGACGCTCTCCTTGTTCCAGTAGGGCCATTGCCACCACCGCACCGACTCGGTCGGGTCGTATCCCTCGTAGGGGGGAACTCCCTTTTCGGCCTGCTGATTTATGTAGCTTAGAGCGTACTCGTCAGTGTCATTGGGTGTAAGTCCGACTTTCAGATTAGCCTTCCAGTCCCTCTGATAAGAGTTGTTCCTGTCTCCGCCCGCCTGCGTTTTCGTGGGCGTGAATTCGTCGGACACGCTGAAGTAGTCCTTGTTCAGGTAGGACCCGCCGCCCTGGATGTACCACTTGCCCTGATTGCTTCCGAAGTTTGCGAAGCCGTGATAGGTGTTGCCCGAGGCATAGCCCGAACCCGCGTTCATTTCGAATTCTTTCACCGGCCTCCGGGAAATCATGTTGACGGCGCCCCCCATGGTGTTGGGACCGTAGAGCACCGAGGAAAATCCTTTTGAAACGACTATTTCCGAGAGGTCGAAAGTAGTGAAGCGGCTCAGGTCGGGGTACCCGTCATAGGGCACGTAGATGGGGATGCCGTCAAGGAAAACGGGAACGCGCTTGGCATCGAACCCCCGGATGTAGATCATCTTTTCGTTTCGCCCACCCACTTCGGAAAGCGTGACTCCGGGGAGAAGATTCACGGCATCGGCCAGATCGTTTTTGTCGAAAAGCCGCATCTGCTCGTCATAAACCCTCTCGACCGTAACATTCCTGTTCGTATCCTCCTTGCCGACAACCTCGATCTCACCCAACTGGAATACACGGTTGCGTACGACATCACCCTCTTCGGATTTTACCTCCTGAGCCGCCAGATTCGGCACACCCCCAACCAGACCCAACACGACGGCCAAAACAATGGCACTGCCAGCCCTCACCATGCCCCGCATCGTCAAATCCTCCTCCCGCGTTCGCCTCAAGCCCGCTCAATGCGCTCTCCGGTACAAGATGAATGTGAATTCGCGATGGTGCGAATGCGCAACACACGCTTCCGATGACAAAAGCCGCTGATATTTGATTCTGGAACGAGTAGATTTGGAGTGTCGTTTATACCGTACGGTATGACGTTTAGGAATGTAGCATGTACTTAATACTTGTCAAATAGTATTTTTAAGCATACCTAATCAATCCTGCCGGATCATGACGCATTCGAACGGACCTGCAGGGAGCCGCAAATGCCTGCCCCGAGCCGATGCAGGCATCACTGAAAGCGGGTTTCGGAAATGGATTTTATAGATAATCATGATGTCATTTGTGATATAACGATTCCGCCGGGATTTGGACTTACCGGGTTGTTTGATAATTTGGAGAGAAGCTGTTGTGCGGTCTTGCCGGATCGACCACGGAGCCCCGCGCCTCCCCCGATGCGCAGAGCGCAAATCCCGCGTGCGACTTTGTCCATGGTGCTTGAGTGTTCGCTTGTCGTTTACTTCAGACCAGGAGGAAAGCATGGTGAAAAGAGTCCTCAATATCAACGGGATTTCCCGGACGATCATCGCAAGTTCTGAAGCCTCGCTGGCGGACGTGCTTCGCAGGCAACTCGGCCTGACGGGCACCAAGGTCGGCTGCGGCATGGCCCAGTGCGGTGCCTGCTCGGTCATCATGGACGGGAAAGTCATCCGTTCCTGCGTCACCAAGATGAAGAAGGTGGAAGACGGCGCGCACATCACGACCATCGAGGGCATCGGCACGGCGGAGAAGCTGCATCCGGTTCAGCTCGCATGGATGGTCCACGGCGGAGCCCAGTGCGGGTTCTGCAGCCCCGGTTTCATCGTTTCCGCCAAGGCCCTTCTGGACGAAAACCCCAAGCCATCGCGCGAGGATGTTCGGGACTGGTTTCAGAAGCATCGGAACGCCTGCCGCTGCACGGGGTACAAACCGCTCGTCGACGCCGTGATGGATGCGGCCCGGATTCTGCGCGGCGAGATCACCGCGGAGCAGCTTGCGTTCAAGCTCCCCGCCGACGGAAGGGTCTGGGGCGGCAAACTCCCGCGTCCGAGCGCGCTGGCCAAGGTGACCGGAACGTGCGACTACGGCGCGGACCTGGGGCTCAAGCTCCCGCCCGATGCCTTGCAGCTTGCTCTTGTCCAGGCCAAAGTGTCCCACGCCAACATTCTCGCAATCGACGCCTCCGAGGCGGAGAAGATGCCCGGCGTCTACAAGGTGCTGACCCACAGGGACGTGAAGGGCAAGAACCGCATCACGGGCCTCATCACCTTCCCGACCAACAAGGGCGACGGTTGGGACCGTCCGATCCTCTGCGACAAAAAGGTGTTTCAGTTCGGCGACGCGATCGCCATCGTTTGCGCCGACACGGTTGAAAATGCCAAGACTGCGGCCGCAAAGGTCAACGTCAGCCTGGAGGAGTTGCCGGCCTACATGTCCGCTCCCGCCGCCATGGCCGACGATGCGATAGAGATCCATCCGGGGACCCCGAACATCTATTTCGAACAAAAGATCGCCAAGGGTCAGGACACGAAGCCTCTCATGGACCAGGCCGCCTTCGTGGTGGAAGACGATTTCTATGTCGGGCGCCAGCCCCATCTTCCCATGGAACCGGATGTGGGATTTGCCTACTATGACGAGGAAGGACGCCTCACGATCCACTCCAAGAGCATAGGCATCCATCTGCATCACGCGATGATCTGCCCCGGGCTCGGCGTGGAACCCGAAAAGCTGCGCATCGTCCAGAACCCGGCCGGCGGGACTTTCGGCTACAAGTTCAGCCCCACTATAGAGGCTCTTTTGGGCGTAGCCTGCATGGCCACGGGCAGGCCAGTTTGCCTCAACTTCGACTACTACCAGCAGATCACCTACACCGGCAAGAGATCGCCCTTCTTTATGCACCTGAAGTTCGGAGCGGACAAAGAGGGCAAGATCGTCGCGATGGAATCGGACTGGAGCGTCGATCACGGCCCCTACTCCGAGTTCGGCGACCTCGTCACCCTGCGCGGCGCTCAGTTCATAGGCGCCGGATACGGCATCCCGAACATCCGGGGCATCGGCCGGACCGTGTGCACCAATCACGCCTGGGGCTCCGCTTTCCGCGCCTACGGCTCGCCGCAGAGCGAATTCTCTTCCGAAGTGCTGATCGACGAGCTTGCGGCCAAGATGGGGGTGGACCCGCTCGAACTGCGCTATAAGAACGTATACCGCAAGGGAGACACGACACCAAACGGCTGCGCGCCGGACGCCTACAGCCTGCCGGAACTGATCGACAAGATCCGCCCGGCATACAAAGCGGCACTGGAGAAAGCCAAAAAGGAATCCACCCCGGAAGTCAAGCGCGGGGTCGGGGTTTCGATCGGTATCTACGGGTGCGGGCTCGACGGCCCCGATTCATCCGAGGCGGTCTTCGAACTGACCCCGCAGGGCGTCACCGTCTACAGTTCCTGGGAAGACCACGGCCAGGGAGCGGATATGGGCTGCCTGGCAACTGCGCACGAAGGACTGCGGCCCCTCGGGATCGCGCCCGACAAGATCAGGCTCGTCATGAACGACACGGCCGTCACTCCCAACAGCGGCCCCGCCGGCGGCAGCCGCTCACAGGTGGTCACGGGCCAGGCCGTTCGAATCGGCGCCGAAATGCTCGTCAATGCCATGAAAAAACCCGACGGAACCTTCAGGACCTACGACGAAATGGTCGCCGAAAACATACCTCTGCGCTATTCGGGCAAATGGGTTGCCTCCACATGCACCGCATGCGACGAAAACGCTCAGGGGAATCCCTTCCCTGTATACATGTACGGGGCTTTCCTTGCTGAAGTCGCGGTGGATGCGAAGACGGGAAAGACCCGGGTTACCGGCATGACCTGCGCCGCGGACATCGGCAGCATCGCCAACAGGCTTGTCGTGGACGGGCAGATGTACGGCGGCATCGTCCAGGGCATCGGCCTTGCGCTCACCGAAGATTTCGAAGACCTCAAGAAACACACGACTCCTGCGGCCTGCGGCCTTCCCTACGTCAAGGACGCACCCGATAAAATCGACATCATATACGTGGAGACTCCCCGCGAGCATGGTCCGTTCGGAGCCGCGGGAGTGGGCGAACTGCCGCTCACATCTCCTCACGCGGCAATTATCAACGCCATATACAACGCCTGCGGCGTTCGCATCACCCACCTCCCGGCCCTGCCCGAGAAAGTGAAAGCAGCGCTGCAGGGCGCGCGGTAACGAGGCACTTACAGGTTGCGGCGCGGAGGCACAGCCCCCCCGCCGCGACGGCGAAAGAAATCGAGCGCCTGAGAGACGGGGAATCATTTCCTTGCTCTTTTCCGATTGTCTCTTTGCGAAAGGAGGTCTTTCGGGACCATGGACCAGGACGAACTTCGCAAGCTGGAAGAGCGTTGCATCCAGTACCAGCCCCCGAATTGCGCGGCTGCCTGCCCGGTCCATGTGGACGTGCGCTCCATGATGGCGCAAGCCGCTCGCGGGAACTTCACGGAAGCGGCCGGAGTGTTCAGGAAAACGGTTCCTTTCCCCGGGATTGTCAGCCGTGTCTGCGATGAGCCCTGCAGGGCGGTATGCAAGCGCGGCGATGTCGGGGAACCGTTGCGCGTTGCCGCGATTGAAAAGGCGTGTCTCGATAACGCTTCGGAAGTTCATGCAAAAATCCCTCTTCTTCCAAAAAGGGAGAGCCGCGTCGCCATTGTCGGAGGTGGGCTGAGCGGCATGAGCGCTGCCTTCGAACTGGCCCGCAAAGGCTACTCCACGGTCGTGTTCGAACAGGAACCGCGCTTGGGCGGCAGCCTCTGGGATTATTCCGAGGAAAAACTGCCCAGGGACGTCATTGCCGAAGACCTCAAAGTCCTCTCGAAGGTCGGGGTGGAGGTCAGGCTGAACGCCCATGTGGGGCGGGACCAGCCCTTCGACGTCCTGTGCGACGAATTTGGAGCGGTCTATGTTGCCGCGGGGCCTCAGGCCCACGACGCGTTCGGCCTGGCAAGGGATGAGGATGGTCGCGTTACCGTCGATCCGGCGACTCTCGCGGCGAGCCGTGAGGGAGTCTTCGCGGGCGGCAGCATGCGACGGGCCGAAGGGCAAAGGTCGCCGATCCGATCGATTTCCGATGGACGGATCGCCGCCACATCCATCGACCGGTACCTCCAGAAGGTGTCCCTCACCGCATCCCGCGCGGCGGAAGGGTCCGTTGAAAGCCGCCTCTACACGAGCACGGAGGGCGTTGAACCGCTTCCGGCCACGCCGATCGGCGATGCTCGGCAGGGCTATTCCAGTGAGGAAGCCGTCCGTGAGGCTTCCCGCTGCCTTCAGTGCCAATGCCTGGAATGCGTCAAGGTGTGCGAATACCTGAACAGCTTCCGGGGATATCCGAAAAAATACATCCGGCAGATCTACAACAACCTCTCCATCGTTATGGGGCATCGCCACGCAAACAAGCTCATAAACTCGTGCAGCCTCTGCGGGCTATGCGGCGAGGTTTGCCCCGAAGACCTGCACATGGGGCTCGTGTGCCGAAAGGCCCGCGAAACCATGGTCGAACAGGGCAGGATGCCGCCCTCCGCGCACGATTTTCCCCTCCGCGACATGCAGTCCAGCAACTCCGAGACGTGCGCCTTCGCTCGCCATCAACCCGGAACCACGAGCAGCCGCTTCCTCTTCTTCCCCGGCTGCCAGCTCGTCGCATCCTCGCCGAAGCATGTCAGGAACGCGTATGCCCTGCTCATGCGGAACCTGTCCGAAGGCGTCGGCTTTATGTCCCGCTGCTGCGGCGCTCCGGCGCAATGGTCCGGAAGAGTGGAGCTTTTTGAAGAGACCAGGGAGGATTTTCTCGCATCGTGGCGGGCGCTTGGGAGCCCACTCGTTATTGCGGCCTGTTCGACCTGCCATGACATTTTCAGGACGCATCTTTCCGAAGTGCCGGTCGTTTCGCTGTGGGAAACCCTGGACAACCTTGGTCTCCCCGAACGGGAAGAAAAACGGACCCGCGAAGCCGTTGCCGTGCATGACGCCTGCACGGCCCGCCATGCGACAGCTCTCCAGGCAAGCGTTCGAAGCATCCTCGGCCGCCTTGGCCTGGAAATCGAGGAACTGCCCCTGAGCCGGGAGAAAACGGAGTGTTGCGGATACGGGGGACTGATGTTTTTCGCAAACCCCGAACTTGCGAAATCCGCCATCCGGCGACGCATCGAAGAGAGCCCGAGAGATTACCTTACCTACTGCGCCATGTGTCGTGATTACCTGGCCTTTAGCGGAAAGCGCGCCCTCCACCTGCTGGACCTCATTTTCGATACGCCCTGGGATGAAGCCGCGCTGCGCAAGGGCCCCACCTACTCGCAGCGTCGCGAGAACCGGGTCCGGCTGAAAAACGGGATGCTGAGGGAGCTCTGGGGGGAGAGCACGCCGCAGGAACTCCGCCGCGAAACGATCAGGCTTAGAATATCCGATGACGTGCAGCAGTTGATGGAGGATCGGTTGATCCTTATTGAAGACCTGCAGCAGGTGATCGATGCCGCCGAAAGATCCGGCTACAAGCTGCTCGATCCGGTCACCGGCCACTTCATCGCACACGATAAACCGGCCGGCGTAACCTACTGGGTTGAATATTCGGCATTCGGAAACAATGACTTCCTGATCCACAATGCATACTCCCATCGCATGGAAATAACAGAGGATCTTAAACCGTGACCGTTCCGGAAAAGAGCACTCGTGAAGGCCCCATGGTATGCCTGAAATGCAACCTCCCGCTGCAGCCCGGGAAGGTCGCCATCTCCTATCTCGGGAGCAGCTTCCCCGTGGATCTGCCGAAATGCCCCGGCTGCGGCCAGGTATATGTCGAGGAAGCCCTGGCGCTCGGCAAAATGGCCGAAGTCGAGAAACTTTTGGAAGACAAGTAGCATGGCGAGCCTTCGACTTCAGCAGCAGACCCGGGACGGAACAACGGCGCGAGGCGATCGTTGCGCAATTATGGGTTCGGGAGACCGGATGCCGGGCAGGAATGAATCCATGGTGTACGAACGCATCGCCGCCTCAGGACCGCCTGATGGCATCATTCGCCCCGGCGGGCTGGCCCTCACGGAGCGGGGCCTTGCCCTGTGCGGCTTTGCCCCGGGTTCGCGACT
>JAJFVB010000094.1 GCA_021372055.1 Desulfobacteraceae bacterium
TCGCCTCGAACATCTTCCTGCTCACGCTGGGCAATATCATTTACGCAGCCGGGATCAACGCCATCATCATCCCCCAGCACTTTTTGAGCGGCGGTGTCATGGGAACCGCTCTCATCGTGCATTACTTCATGCCCGTCATCAACACCGGTTACGCCTACTTCCTGCTGAATATCCCTCTCTTTGTGCTCGGATGGTTGAGCATCAGCAGAAAGTTCATTCTCTATTCGGCCTACGGAATGGCTTCGCTCTCCGCGATCACGGCATTTTGTAATTTCGGAACGGTCACGATCGCAAATCCCATGCTCGCGGCAATCCTCGGAGGCATCGTATGCGGCGCCGGGACCGGAATGGCCCTTCGTTCCCAGGGATCCGCGGGCGGGCTTGACATACTGGCCATTTACCTGAACCGCAAATTCGGCCTTCGCATCGGGTTGACCACAACGCTGGTCAGTGTTCTTATCCTCACCGCCGGCGCCGTTTTCCTCGATTTTGAAGCCGCGCTCTATTCCCTCATATTCGTATTCGCAAGCGGCAAGGCTCTCGATTCCGTCCTCACGGGATTCAACCAGAGGAAAGCCGTCTACATCATATCCGACTGCTACGAGGACATAGCCTCCCAGATTCTTACCAAGCTTCACCGCGGCGTTACCTTTCTCGAGGGCCGCGGCGGATATTCGGGCCAGGAAAAGCGCGTCATTTTCAGCATCATCACCCTGACCGAATTGTCCAAACTCAAGCAGATCGTCTTCGACGTCGACCCATCCGCGTTCGTTGTGGTGAACAACACTCTTGAGGTGCTGGGCTACAGGCACGGGGACCTGCACCCGAGCAGCTGAGGTTGAGAATGCCATTCTGCAACACCGGCGAAATCGACATCTACTACGAAATACACGGCAATGGATTCCCCCTGCTCTTTATAAGCGGACTCGCCGGTGGAAGCTGGTCCTGGTACGGACAGATCCCCTTTTTCAGAAAAAGCTATAAGTGCATCGTTTTCGATAACCGCGGAGCGGGCCTTTCCGGCAAGCCCACAGGCCCCTATACGATGACGCGCATCGCAGAGGATGCACTGTATCTTCTGGAGTGCCTGGAGGTTGAACGCGCCCACGTTTTTTCGGTTTCCATGGGCGGCATGATTGCGCTCGAAATGGCACGGATCGCCTCGAAGCGGCTTGGGGTCCTGCTCCTGGGATGCACGCACGCGGGCGGCAGGAACCGCGTCTCTCCCTCGAGGCAGACCATGGAGATCCTGATGAACAACTCCGGCCTGAGCCGCCAGGAAATTCTGTGGAAGAATACGCCGATTTTTTTCAGCGAGCGGTGCAGGATGAAAAACTGGAAGGTTATCGAGGAATACTACAAGGCGCAGCTCACCTCGCCCAAGCAGCCCGAGCATGGCCTCATCGGACAGCTCATGGCAATTCAGCGGTTCGACTGCACATCCGCCCTGGAAAACATACACAACCCGGCGCTCGTGGTGACGGGCACCGAGGACATCGTGGTGCCGCCGGTCAACTCTCGATTCCTTTCGCAAAATCTGCCGAATGCCCAATTGATCGAACTTCCGGGCGCGGGCCATGCCATTTTTGCAGAGTGCAGGGACACCCTGAACGAGATGGCACACCACTTCTATCAGAAGCACCAGGAAGACTTCGCCGCAGCCGCCTCCGCGTAATACCGGGTTGCGTATTACCCACCGCCTTCACTCACCGACTTGAGGAATCTCTCCACCCTCGCGACAAGCTCCCCTTCCATTCCCGCGTAGAAGTGGTCGCCGTAGGCAAACAGCTCGAATTCCGCCAGGCTTTGACGGGGCTGTTCCGCGAGCCATTTTCTGAGCTGGCCGGCCGAGCAGAACTCGTCCTGATTCCCGAGAGTAATGAGAACAGGCAGGTCCGGAAGTTCCAGGTCGGAAAAACTCATAAAATCAAGCGGCGGGGAAATCAGTATGAGCGTATCTGCGACAAGGCCCATCCGAAGGGCCCGCAACGCGGTCCACGCTCCGTATGAGTATGCGGCGACGTCCAGCGCGCCCGGGTAATTCGCTCGGATATAAGCCGCAACCGCGGCTACGTCTTCGGCGTCCTTGTCCGGCTCCCCGGAAATGCCGCCGCTCGCGCCGACTCCCCTGAAGTTGAAGCGAAGCGTTGCCCAGCCGTTTTGCTGGAAGGCTCTCCGCGCCGTCAGCACGACGTTGTTGTCCATGCTCCCGCCGTAGAGCGGGTAGGGGTGGCACAGCAGGCCGTTCCGGCCGTTTCGTCCCTCCTTGTACAGCGCTTCGAGCGCGATTTGCCCATCCTCGACCGGTATGTTGATGCGAGACTCCGGCATGGCATCTCCTTTTCTTTTCCGTCCGTCCGACATCTTTTCCTTCGATTATCGCATGCGCCGGACCGGTCTATGTAATACAATGGAGCCGTCGGCGCGTCCAGCAAATGATTCGTTGCGTTGAAGCTATACCGGCAAGATAACAGGGGAAATGTGTCCGAAAAAACTCTGACTCCACCCAGCCTCCGCCGCCTCCAACCGCAAGAGGGCCCGCGGCAAACAGGCATTTGGCTCGGCTGATCCGGGAGAATGCAAATGCACGAGAAAGGTTTTCCGGAGATTCTGGACGGCAGGCGAGTGCTTTTCATCACTCCATCCAATATCGGATACATCCGGAACAAGCAGGAAAAAACCCTCCTGGAAAAAAGGGCGCTGCGAGTCGATGTCATCGCCCCGAAAGACACCAGGGACGTCACCCCGACTTCCGTTTTCAGGGTTCTGGGAATTGCCTTTCGCGTGCTGCTGCGGGGCGCCGGGGACTGCGACGCCGTTTTCATCGGAGGACTGCCTCAGCTCATTGTCCCTTTCACCCTGTTCCTCTTCAGGAAAAAGCCGCTCATTATCGATTTCTTCATCTCCCTGTATGACACGCTGGTTTGCGACAGAAATGCCTTTTCGCCTCGCAATCCCCTGTCGGCCCTCCTGCGGGCGCTGGACCGTTTCACTCTTGCACGCGCCGACCGTGTGATCGTGGACACAGCGGAGCATGCGCGGTATTTCGCCAGGGAATTCGGGGTCGATGCGCGCAAAATGTCGGTGCTTTATCTTGAAGCCGATCCGGACATTTATTACCCCCGGGTGGTTCCCCGGCCGGAAGACCTCAAGGACAAATTCATCGTCTTTTTCTTCGGGGCGATGAACCCTTTGCAGGGCGTGGATGTCATTTTCCGATCGGCGCAACTCCTCAAGGGGGAAAAAAACATCCAATTTGTGATCGTCGGTCCGGTGGACAAAACGGCCGATGCACGGCTCGTCTCGGACATGAGCAATGTGCGGATCGCCGCCGACTGGCTGCCGCAGACCGAAATCGCTCAACTAATTGCCACGGCGGACGTCTGCCTCGCAGGGCACTTCAGCGCGGAAATCCCCAAGGCGCGCAGGGTCATCCCGGGTAAGGCATACGCCTATCTCGCCATGGACAAGCCCGTGATCCTGGGGGATAATCCCGCCAACAGGGAACTCTTCAGCGAAGGATTCCGGAACATCCATTTCGTCACGATGGGAGATCCCGAAGCACTCGCGGAGTTGATCCGCCGGCTGGGCGCCGCCAGGGAACAAGCACGCGGCGCGGCGCAACCCGCGTCCCCGGAGGGCACGCAATGAAACTCACCGTCATAGTGCCGGTCTACAACGGGCAGGACACCATCGCGGCCTGCCTGGACGCCCTTCTCGATCAGGAATCGAAGGTCCTGAACGAGGACTACTCCATCCTGGTTGTCGATGACGGCTCCACGGACCGGACTCCGCAGATCCTCGGCAAATACCCGGTCGAGGTTCTGAGACTCCCCGAAAACCAGGGCCGTATCGTGGCGCGGTTGAGCGGGGCGAAGCGCGCGGGGACCGGAAAGATCCTTTTTGTGGATTCGCGGATTCGCCTCCCCGCAGATACGCTCGCCAAATTGGACGGATTCGAGGACTACCGCGCGGTTATCGGTGAGGTCGACGTCGAGGGCACCAAATACGAAAGCTATATCCACACGGTGCTCTACCTCATCCGCAGAAGGTACTACGGGAAAGAATACTTCCCCATGCAGAGCGAGGAGATCCGGATAACGCGTGAGAACTTCAAGCGGGCGCCGAAAGGCACCGCCCTGCTTCTCATCGACCGGAATCTTTTCATCGGCCTTACGCCCGAGCGCACCGGGAAAGAGGTCAACGACGATACGCTCCTTTTTCAGAAGCTCGTCTTCGGAGAAAACCTGGTGCTGCTCCGTTCCAGGCGGCTCCTGTTCCGGTATTCGCAAAGGACGGAAACGGGGCCGTTCACTTCGTGGCTTTTTCATCGAGGCGTGAGATTTGCGGATTTCTACCTTCGACCGGGCGGCTACTATTTTATCCCCTTCGCGATCGCCGCGGTGCTGGGACTTGCGCTCCTCGCGGCAACCCTGCCGTCGCTCGGGATGGTGCTTTTCCTACTGCTCGCGGCTGACGCCTGCGCTTCCTTCTACCTTGCGGAAAACCGGAGGGATTTCATCCGGACATTTTGCGCCCTGCCCCCTATTGTGACGATTTTCGGCGCGGGGGTCGCCAGATTCTGGGTGAAGCGGGCTGCTGAAGCGTTCAGGCGGATAGCGGACCCGTCCAGCTCCGCGAAATAAGCATAACCGCACGGCCGGCGCGGCACGCGTGACCGGTAGTGAAACGATCATCCCGAGTCTGTGCAACGGCTTGATTTAACGCTGAATCCGGAGCAGTCCGCAAGATCCCGCTCCAAATTCCGGCCGCGTTTCGACACCCACTGCCCAAAATTGTCACTCTACTGACAAACTGCGACAGTCCGCCTCGCTATTCCGTTCTTACAAAGTCTTCAGATACCGTTTCCTCCACGACCGGCCGAGCGAGCAAGGCGAGGAAATATCCCGGTTCGCGAGACATTGTCGAGATTTTTTCCGCCGCGGCACTCTGAGGCATCAAATTTGCTCAAGAAGAAAGCAACGGTTGCCGACGATACAGGAAACCGCAATTGCCAAAAAGTGATCCGGCCTGTCGGTGAACATTTCAAAGAAAATGAAAACGCTAAAGAAATAAAGATCCGATGTCGATTTAGAGAGCAATTAACATTTACCCTCGAGTTCAATTGGCCCCGGTACCAAAATCATCGCAAGAGCGAAAAAGGAGAAATGGTATGTTCGTCAAAATGAGAGAGAGCAAAGGTTTCACCCTGGTTGAATTGATGATTGTCGTCGCGATCATCGGCATCCTGGCTGCAGTTGCCGTTCCCTACTACCAGAAGTACATCCAGAAGTCGCGCCTGACCAGCAAGGTCTTCCCCGGCGTGCATTCGATCGAGACCAACATCGCCACCTACTACAGCTTCCAGCAGAAGTTCCCGAGCACGATGACCACATTCTCGGCTGACGCGAATACATCCTGCTTCGGCGAACCGACCGCAAGCGGCGCAACTCTCACTTTCACGATCAGGGGCACCGACACGACGTGTAAGGAACTGAAGAGTCTGAACGGCCTGACTCTCGTCACTCACCCGAAGACGGCTAGCGGCAAGATTGTCGGCTGGGAGCTCACCGGCACCCTTGCCGATCAATTGGGGCTGACGGGCGAAAAATAATCCTGTAGAATCCCCGACGACCTGAAGAATGCCGGCCCCGCAAATGCCGGCATTCTTCCTGTTTTCCCTTCACCGCTGTTTCCATTCCGACGGCACAACACATGACAAGCTCAAAGAACGGACTAAAAGGCTTCCTGCCTTACCTGCTTGCCGCATTCATCGGGTTGATGGTCTTCTCGGCCTACTCGAATACGTTTACCTCGCCCCCGTATCTCGACGACTTTCATTCGTTCATCCAGGAAAAAACCCTGTACCTGGAAGAGGTCTCCCTTTCCAGCCTGTGGTCTCTGCATGAGAGCAAATTCGGGCTGACCCGGTTTTTGCCCGTCGTTACCCTCGCCCTCAATCACAGCCTGGGGCGGAGCGATCTTATCTATTTTCACGCAGTCAATATCCTTATTCATTTTCTCGCATTCTTCGCGGTTTTCTGGCTCCTCAGACAAATTCTGTCCGCTGAAAAAAACCGGAACCCGGAAGGGTTTCCGTACGATATCTCGGGGTACTTCCCGCTGTGCGTCGCGGCCATATGGGCGCTCAGCCCCGTCCAGACGAGCGCGGTGACATACCTCGTCCAACGGATGGCCTCCATGCAGTCGCTCTTCTTTGCGCTGAGCGTCGCATGCTACATCAAGGGAAGGCTCCTTCCGGCGGACAATTCCGCCAAGGCATGGCTTTTTTTCGCCCTGTGCGGAATCGCCGGGCTGTGCAGCATGCTTTCCAAGGAAAACGCGGTCATGCTTCCCGTTGTCCTCCTCTGCACCGACATCTGGCTCTTCGATGCGGCGTGGACGAAAAAAGCGTGGGGCTATTGCCGGCAAACCGGCTGGAAGGTGAAGCTGATCGCCACCTCGGTGATCCTTTCCTCGCTTGCCTACGGATTTTTGTTCGTCCTCCCGAAGCTGCTCGCTGGCTACAGCAAGAGGGATTTTTCCCTGATCGAACGCCTTCTCACCGAAGGCAGGGCTGTCGTCTGGTACATGTCGCTTCTGCTCTGGCCCGACTTGTCCCGACTTTCGATGGAGCACGAGTTCGAAATCTCGCGGTCCTTGTTTTCCCCAGTTTCCACGATCCCGGCGCTGATCCTGATCGGCGTCATGATCTTTCTGGCAATCCGGTTCAGAAAGAGATTCCCGGCAATCACTTACGGAATCGCATGGTTTTTTTTGAACCTTTTTGTCGAGTCGACGATTCTTCCGCTGGAAATCATTTTCGAACACCGGCTCTACCTGCCGTCGATGGGCTTCTATCTCTCGGCGGCCGCGATTTTTGTCCTGATCTTCCGGCGGGCCGCCGCAAAGATGCCCCAGATCGAGTTTGCAAAGGCCGCCTGCTCTTTTCTGCTCCTGGCCGCATCCGTTCTGGCCGTGCTGACCTTTACCCGAAACGCCGACTGGGAGAACCCGCTCACCATTTATCACGACACGGTCACAAAAGCGCCCCACAGCCCGAGGGCTAACGCGAGCTATGCCAACGTGCTCGGGGACATCGGCCAGCACGAGGAATCGATCGTCTACGCCAAAAAGTCCCTGGAACTGGGCAGGCCCGGACGCGAAACCTTCAGCCTGGCGGAAAATGCCCTGCTGACCGCGCTGCTCAAGCTGGAGAGGTTCGATGAGGCCATCGAGAGCGGCGAGAAGTTCCTCGAAAAGAAAAAGCAGATGGACGGTGACGCGCTCCCGCACGTGTGCCTCAACATGGCCCAGGCCTACAGGGTGAAGGACAGGCCGCAGGACTCGTACCGGATGGCCATCAGGGCCTTGAATTACATAAAGATGACAGACAACTCCTACTTTAAGAAGGAGTACGTCTGCAAGGTCCTCCTGGACCTTCTCGGTGCCTACGGCTCCAAAGCGATCGACCTGGACGGCGACGGATCCCCCGATCCGGGTGATATGCCCGACGCCCTCTGGCTTGCCCTGGAACTGAAGAAACACGGGGAAACCGCATTTGCTCTCCAGGCGCTGGCGAAAATGCAGTCCTTCAAACCCGGCGGAACGAAACTGGCGGGCATTGCCGAAGATTTTCAACGGGAACTTGCACGCGATGCCGCGGAGGACAGGGCTCAGCAGGAAAAATGGAATTTTTCCGAGAAATATGTCCGGAATCCTTTCTCAAAGTTCAATTTCTGCATGGCCGTGGCCTATCTGGTTCAGGAAAAACATCTGCCGGGGATCTTCGTCGAAGCGGGGGAAAAGCTGCTGGACGCGGCCATCGAGACAAACCCCGGTTCCGCCGATGCGTGGCTCCTCAAGGGATGGTATCTCTACCATGCGGACAGGGCGGACGAGGCAGTCGCCGCCGCCAGAAGGTCCATTGAATGCGACCCCGCAAACGCGAAGCCCTGGCTGGGTCTCGGGTTTTTTCTCGCCAAGGCCGGAGCGGCCCGGGAGGCCGTTGCCGCATTCGAGCGCGTTATCGAAATCTATCCGCGCTATTCCCAGCGCGCCTCGATAGAGACCTTGTGCGACCAGCTGAGGAGGGCCGAAGAGGTCGACCCGCCGCGCCCGGATCAAAACGAATCGAACATGAAAGCGGGACTGCCGGTTGTTCCTTCCACTTAGCAAATGAAGCATTATCTTTAAATTGCTTCACTTTTTCTTGCGACATGAATCCGAAGAAGTGTAGAGTGGCAAAAGTCTGCTCAGTCAACCGGAAACAATGACTTCGAACGAGCGGAGGATATTATGAAAACGCGTCTTCGGGCAAACTCGAAAAATGTGCGGACGCTCTCGCTCTTTTTGATCCTGCTGGCAATGTCGGCGGCATTTGCTTTGAGCGCGTCCGCGGTCCAGCAACCCGTGCCGCCACCACCGCCCCAGGCGCCGGCCGCACCGGGACCTGTCGCCCCCCAGCCGGAACAAACGGTTCCCGTTCCGGACAACCTTGCGGCTCCCAACCCGAACGGGCCCGCCACCCCGTCCGAGCATCTTCCTTTCATAAAGAGAACGGCTTCCGCCCTGATGGCGGAGGGCTTCACTTTCGTTCCGGTAAAATCGCTGGACCCCTTCATGCCCTTCATTCAGCCGGACTCGGGGGCCCGGTTGGGATCCGAGGAGGAAGACGAACCGAGGGCCGAGGGAGACAAGCCGTTGACCCCGCTTCAGAAGATGAACATGGGGGAAATCGAGCGCGGCCTCAAAGCGATTATATGGGGTGCCCTCGGGACTAAAGCGGTGATCGAGGATTCCACCGGGAAGGGATACATCGTGGCCGTCGGGACTCCGCTCGGCGAACGCCACGGCGTGGTCAAGGTGATTGAAAAAGATCGGCTCGTCATCGAGCAGCAGCTCTGGGACAGGAAAGAGAAGAAACGGTTGCCTCAGGAAGTGATCGTAAAGCTCAGCAAAAAGAGCGATAAGGGGGAATAATCCGTATATCCCGGCCTCCGACCGGGGACCGGGAGACTAACGGAAAAATAGGCGGATCCGATTCGAACACAAAAAGAGCGGGGGTTTTCCCTCCGCTCTTTTTTATCCAACCCGGGCCTGACCTTGCACGCGTCCGGGTCTTATACGCAACGCCGCTACGCGGCTCATTTTGCGGGGGCGCGTGGGAATCTCATTCCCCCGCTCTTTGGCGGCCCGGGAGGCATCAACTTGAACGCAAGTTGCGTATTAGCATCACTTGTTCCTGAGAAGCGAAACAAGCAGCATTACCGCGCCTACCGATATTGCGCTGTCAGCCACGTTGAAAGCGGGCCAGTGCCAGCTCCCGACATAAACATCCAGGAAATCGACGACTTCGCCCAGGCGGACACGGTCGATGAGGTTTCCCACCGCGCCGCCGGTTATGCAGACATATGCCATGCGCGTCCACCAGTCCCCTTTGGGGACCTTTCCGTACACGTAGACGATAACGGCCACGACTATGACGGTAAGGCCGATAAACACCCACTGCCGCCACGGAGCGCCGGACGCGGCAAAAATGCTGAAGGCTCCGCCCGTATTGTGGACATGAATGAGATTGAAGAAGCCGGGAATTACCGGGATTCCGGTATTGAGCGGGATGGCCTGCACCAGCAGGTATTTTGTCAGCTGGTCCAGGAGGATCAGCCCGCCGGAGAACAGGAAAAAGGGAAGAGTGCTTGCGGTTTTCGATTTGCCCATATCTCTGGTTCCATGGAGCATCGCCGAAACCGGCGCTCCCAAAAAATGGGAGCGGACACCCCCTCTAGAAGCTCCGCTCCGTTATTCTCAAAAGATCTATCAGGAACCCGTACCGGAAACCGCTGTGTGGCAGCGGTCGCAGATCAGCGGGTGATCGGCGAACTGGCCGACTTTTTCGGATCGGACCCAGCATCGCTCGCACTTTTCTCCCGAAGCGGTCTCGACCTGAATCTTGAGCTCCGGCATATCGACTCCGTTGACAGGCGAGGATAGAGCGGATTCCTCTTCGATGCTCACCTGAGATACGATAAACACCGTGCGGAAAAGTTCCGCTTCGCCCCCGAACTCCCCTGCGAGGTCGGCCGGGAGAGCCAGGCGGACCCTGGCATCCAGCGGATGCCCGATCACCTTGTCGCGGCGTGCCGCCTCAAGAACCCGCAGCACCTCGTTTCTGATGGCGAGGATCTTGTCCCACCGCCGATGCAGCGTTTCGTCCTGAACTTTCGCATCGATCTCGGGAAAGCTTTCCATGTGCACCGATGGGCCGGGACGGTGGACCATCTGCAGCCAGGCCTCTTCGGCCGTGAAAGACAGGACCGGAGCCATGAGCTTGAGAAGCGACTGCAGCACGCGGTGGATCACCGTCTGAGCCGAGCGTCTGGCGAGGCTCGCCGCCGGAGACGTGTAGAGCCTGTCCTTGAGAATATCGAGGTAGAAGGAACTCAGGTCCACAACGCAATAGTTGTGCAGCGCCTGATAGACCCGGTGAAACTCGAAACGCTCGTAGCCCTGCTTGACCTTGGCGATCAGTTCCTGAAGCTGGAAAAGCGCAAAACGGTCGATTTCCTGCATCTGATCGTAAGCCACCTCGTCCGTCGACGGATCGAAGTCATACAGATTTCCGAGCAGGAACCTGCATGTGTTCCGGATTCTGCGGTATGCCTCGCTGAGCCGCCTCAGGATATCCTGCGAAATGCGGATATCGTCGCGGTAATCCTCCGCGGACACCCAGAGCCGCAGGATCTCCGCTCCGTACTGCCTGATTATTTCCTCGGGCGCGATCACGTTGCCCAGGGACTTGGACATCTTATAGCCCTGTCCATCGACGACGAAGCCGTGGGTCAGCACGCGGTCGTAGGGAGCGATGTTCCTCGTGCCCACCGCGGCCAGCAGGGAGGAATGGAACCACCCCCTGTGCTGATCGCTTCCTTCCAGGTACAGGTCGGCGGGAAGGCGCAGTCCGGGACGTTTTTCGACAACGGCCGCAAACGACGTGCCCGAATCGAACCAGACGTCGAGGATGTCCATTTCCTTTTCGAACTTCGTGCCGTCGCACTTCGGGCAGGTCAGACCGGGAGGCACGAGTTCCTCGGCCGGATGCGAAAACCAGGCGTCGGCGCCCTCTTTTTCGAAAAGAGCCACGATGCGATCGAAGACTTCCTGAGAGCTGACGTAGGTGCCGCAATCGGAGCACCGGAAAACGGTGATCGGGACGCCCCAGGAGCGCTGGCGCGAGATGCACCAGTCGGGACGGTTGGCCACCATGTTATAGATGCGCTCACGCCCCCAGCTCGGAATCCACTGAACGCGGTCTATCCATTCGAGAGCCTTGCGCCGCAGGTCGTTTTTTTCCATGGAGATGAACCACTGCGGGGTGGCGCGGAAAATAACCGGTTTTTTGCAGCGCCAGCAATGCGGGTAGCTGTGGACGATATCGGCCTGGTGAAGGAGCTTTCCCTCTTCACGCAGCTTGGCGATCACATTCTTGTTGGCGTCAAAGACGAACTGCCCGGCAAAAAAGGGCACATCGCTCGTAAACCGCCCCTCGTCGTCTACCGGCGAATAGACGTCAAGGCCGTGTTCGAGGGCCATGTCGTAGTCTTCCCGCCCGTGACCGGGGGCCGTGTGAACGGCCCCGGTGCCCGTGTCGAGGGTGACGTGGGCGCCGAGCACAATCAGCGAGTCCCTGTCGAGGAAAGGATGCCGCGCCTTGAGGCCGTCCAGCTCCGGGGCGCTGAAAGTGCGCAGGACCTTGTAGTCCTCCACTTTCATGAGACCCATCACGCTTTCGAGCAGACCCTGGGCAAGAATCCAGATCTCGCCCCCTGTCTCAACGGCGACATAGGTGAAATCGGGATGCAGGGCGATCGCAAGATTTGCCGGGATGGTCCAGGGCGTCGTCGTCCAGATAAGGACGTAGGCGGGCTTGCCGTCCAACTCGGGGAATTGTCCGCGGCTTTGGTCCGTCAGCGGGAATTTGACGTAAATGGACGGGGACTTGTGATCGTGGTATTCCACCTCGGCTTCGGCAAGCGCGGTCGAACAACTCGCGCACCAGTAGACGGGCTTCTTGCTGCGGATTACTCCGCCCTCCTTGAAAAACCGTCCCAGTTCCCTCGCGATGCTCGCTTCGTAGTCGTAAGACATCGTGAGATAGGGATTGCCCCATTCTCCGAGAACGCCGAGCCTTTTGAACTCGTTGCGCTGGATATCGATGAACCGCTCGGCATAGCGGCGGCAATGTCGGCGGATTTCGGTCAAAGTCATCGATTTTTTCTTCGCGCCGAGTTCCTTGTCCACGTTGTGCTCGATCGGCAGCCCGTGGCAGTCCCACCCCGGAACATAGCTAGCATCCATGCCGCTCATCTGGCGCGACTTGATGATCATGTCCTTGAGAATCTTATTGAGAGCCGTTCCGAGATGAATGTTCCCGTTGGCGTAGGGAGGCCCGTCGTGAAGGATGTAGAGAGGACGTCCTTTGCTCGTTTCGCGAAGCTTCGCGTAGAGGTCGGTGTCTTCCCATCTTTTCAGAATTTCCGGTTCCCGGGCGGTGAGGTTGGCCTTCATCGGGAAGTCGGTCTGAGGGAGGTTGAGCGTCTTTTTGTAGTCCATACAAATCTCCGAGTCATTCTATCCGCGGGAACGCGCAAAACGGTGAGTTTCGGTAACGGCTTGCGCCTCGATTCGTAATAAAAGCATAAATTAATATTTTATCATATCGCAGCCTTAATTAAAAGGCGCATGGCCCCCGCTTTCCCCGCCGGAAGGACATGCACGCTCCGCCGCGAAGAGGATGGCATTGTTCGTCAGATATTGAACCGGAAATGAATAATATCCCCGTCCTGGACGGGATATGTCTTTCCTTCGAGCCTTACCA
>JAJFVB010000097.1 GCA_021372055.1 Desulfobacteraceae bacterium
TGCTCCCGAGGAAGCCTTTGCAACCGGCATGGCGACTCTTTCCGGCATGCTTGCGGATAGAGTCGGGCAACTGAAAGCCAAGGCGCTGGAACTCCGGAAAGAAGCCCTTACCTCTTTTGAAGTCTACAAGACTAAAACGAGAGAAATTCAGGAAGTCCTCGATGCCGGTTTGATCAGCCAGGAACAGGCGACAGCCAACTTCGCCAAGGCCTGGAATGAGTACTACAAAGACTATCCGAAAGAGAAGCTTCAAGAGGAAGTAAACCTTGCCAAGGAAGCATACCGGGTTAAGCAATCGCTGATTGAGCGGGAGATGGGCGCACTGGACGCCTCCTTCAACCAGGGGCAAATATCGGCTGCCGATTACTACTCGGGCATGACGAACCTTGCCAGGCAAAGCTCGGCGGAGCGCATTGCCCTGCTCCAGCGGGAAGCCTCCGGCGTCGAGCAAATCCTCAAGGTCGAGCTTGAGAATCCCCTCAAGACCCCGCTTGAAAAGGACCTTCTAAAAACCCAGGCACAAACAAAGATCCAGCAGATCAATGCCGAAGTAGCCGAGGTGCAGACCGGCCTTGCAAAGTCCCTCAATGCTTTTGCCATGGAGTATCTCGAGAAGGCAAAAAGCGTTGTCGATATCGAAACAAGGGCGCTTCAGGAAGTCTACGAGAATACGGTCACGAGCTTCGATGCGAGGGCTGAGGCTGGACAGCGATACCTCGAAAAACGGCTTCAGCAAATCGAGTTCGAAAGGCAGGCGAATATCCGCGCAGGAATGCCTGGAGCGGTTGCCGGGGAACTTGCGACAACGCAAGCACAGGAAGCGCAGAGAAAAGTACTTGTCGATCAGCTGACGCAGCGGGCGACTCTTGCGCAACTGAACGTCCAGTACGCGGAACTCACCGGCAACATGGAAACACAGCTCCGCACGCAGATTGCCCTGATTCAAGCCACAAAAGATCGGAACGTGGCGGAAGCGAAAACGCCGGAGATCGCCGAGGCATACCGGAGGATCGCGGAGGAACAGGAACGGATAGCCAATCTCCGGGCGGCAGGCAGCTTTTGGGACGGTTTGAACGAGGGAGCAAGGCGATTCAGGAATTCCCTTCCCACCATAGCAGATGAGGGAATCAACGCCTTCAAGGCCCTGGAGTCAGGGATAAGCAGCGCTGCCGATACCCTTGCGGAATTCACTCTGACAGGGAAAGCCAATTTTTCCGATTTTGCCAATTCCATCATGCGAGACATTTTGCGCATGGTCTACACCTCGATGCTGAACCGCACTGTTGGAGCCCTCCTCGATGGGATTTTCGGGAGTTTGTCCTTTGGTTCCGGCAAGTCCTTTACCTCGGCAGGCGGAGCAACCTGGTCGACCGGCATGAACTTCCTCGAACATCATTCCGGAGGCATGGCGGGCAGTTCCACAGTACAGCGTTTCCTGCCCGAGGGGCTTCTTGCGTTTGCCCCGAGGCTTCATTCGGGCCTTGCCCCGGATGAGATTCCCGCGATCCTCCAGACCGGCGAGCGGGTCCTTAACCGCAAGGAAGCCGCGGAATACGAGCGCAGCGCCCCAGAGGTCTCGGTAATCATCCATAATAACACGGCAAACGGTCCCACGAAGACTACCGAAAAGCCCATGCGCTTTAACGGGAGGCGATGGGTCAAGGAAATAACCATTGATCTGATGAATACGGATGACGATTTCCGGCATCAGTTCGCAGGCCTGATACCGAGGTAGTGTCATGGAGACGTGGAGCTGGACGGACATGGGAAGGCCATCGGGCTACAGCCCGATTCGGGTCTCGCCGGTACTTTCGCAGGATAAGGAAGCCGGATACCAGGTGACTCGCCCGAAGTTCACTAAAGACATCTGGAAGTTTCTTATCGAATACGCCCGCATGAAGCCTTCGGCATATATTTATCTCGTTGATTTCTATCATCAGCACCGCGGAGGCGCCCTGTTCTACTTCCAATGGCCCTTTGGAGGCTTCGACATTCCCGAAGAGTACCAGGAGGCAAATCCGGGGTCACCTCTCCCGTGGTCTACGGAAATCACCGTCGGCATGAGCGAGGGGCCGATCCATATCGCGCGGTTCACAATGCCGGAGCTTTCCGTCAAAAGGCTTCGTGCCCACGACAACTTCTGGGCGACAACGTCTCCCATAGAAATCGTTCAGGTGTAGGGCCGATGCTGACGCTTCCATCATCCATAGTCCGGGATCTTCATAAGCTCGCATCATCGGGCGCGATAGTATTCCTGCTCTCGGTCCCTCACTATGAACTTTATTGGGCGAGAAACACCGCGGATATCGTGTGGAGGGGGAACACCTACGTCCGGTCCTGGTTCGATCTGGGCCTCATTGCCGGGTCGAGCGATGCGAGCCTGCCTTCCCTGGTCGTTTCTATTTCAAACATCGGGGGCATGGTGGAGCATGAGGTCGTGAGGCGAAACAGCTTCCGGGGCGTCGACATGAACCTCTACATTGTCGACTCCAACTGCCTCTATGAGAACACGCCCTTATATCAGATGGTTTTTCAGGTCTTGAAACCCACCTGCAGGACAAAAAGCGTCGAGTTCAAGCTGGGAATTGAGAACCCCATCCTGATGAGTTTCCCCAGCTGGAAGACGCACGGCGCAATCTGCCAATACACGGAATTCGGCGGGTATCTTTGCCGGTATGTGGGGCTATACACCGAGTGCGACCGCAGTGTTTCCAATTGCATAGCCAGATCGAATGTCGAGAGGTTCGGCGCTCAACTCGGCATCATGGGGGAAATCTATGAAGAGTCCTGAAAGCCTTCAGGAACAAATCGATAGTTTGATCGGTTGCCCCTTCGAAGAGTTCGGGCGAGGCCCCGATTCCTTCGATTGCCTGGGAGTGGTCCGTCATGTGGGAAGTCTTTTCAACGTTGATATCCCCGACTACGAATCGGTTTTCCCTCAGAGCGAGAGAGAACGCAAAGCCCTTGCCAGAGCCTTGGGCGATGCGGACCGGGTCGAAACCCCGCAGCCCGGGGACGTGATCTATTTCCGCCAGGAAGAGGGCGGGATTCACATGGGGATCGTGGTCGACTCCGAATATTTCGTACACGCAACACGCAAATTCGGCGTGTGCAAGACGCGGCTTTCCCATCCGATGTGGTCGCAACTGATCCAGGGGTTCTACCGTGCAAGAAAAGCGTAAATTCTCGGGGAATAGTTCGTGCCATCCAAGACTGTTGCCCCCTCCTGTTACCGGCATTGCACAGGGTAGAAAGCTCGAGCCTTTTGAGTCCAGCTTCACGCTGGCAAAGATCCCCTACCTTATGCTGCCCTTAGAGCGGGATATTGTCGAGGTCCCCTATCTCAAACGTTTGACCGTCGAGCAGGCAACGGCGGGCATCCGTGCCGATCTGGCTCGGCTGGGATATACCCGCCTGGTTGTTTCTCAAAACGGGTATCGGCTCACGGATTTGTCCGTTCCGGTGTGTCCGGGTGACTTTCTGGCCGTGTCGATCTACATCGGCGAAGATGTAGCCAGGATCATCGGAACCGTTGCCCTTATGGTTGCGGCGGTCGCCGCCGGACAGGTCTGGGGCGCTGGCCTGGCGGGTTTTCTTGGTACAAGCGCAGGCTTTGCCCAGAGCATGATCGGAATGGTTGTCATGATCGGGGGAGGAATGCTTTTAAACACCTTCCTTCCCGCGCCGACATCAAGCCTTCCGCAGACGGTAAACGACAAGCCCACCTACAGTTTCGACAGTTTCCGGAATATCGTTAAGGCCGGGCTGCCCCTGCCCGTGGTCTACGGGCACATTGCATCCGCGCCCACCGTTATCGGGACCTACAGATGGGTCGACATGGCGCCGGCGGACGGGTCCTACTGGCTGGCTGGCGACAATAATTCCATGTGGGTCTTTTTCCTCCTCGCCTGCGCGGTCGGGGAGACCGCGATCCCCATTTCAAAC
>JAJFVB010000058.1 GCA_021372055.1 Desulfobacteraceae bacterium
TGTCCTTCGGCGGCCTCCAGGCGCTCTGCGAGGTGGGCTTGGAGGTGCTCCCCGGTGAGATCGTCGCGCTGATCGGTCCCAACGGCGCGGGAAAAACGACCGTGCTGAACGTGATCTCCGGACTATTGAAACCCGGAGCCGGCACGATAAGACTCGCCGAGGCCAAACTCGACGGCCTGCCTCCTCACAGGATCGCCGGTCTCGGGGTCGGACGGACGTTCCAGGCCGTTCAGGTATTCGGAGCTCTATCGGTGCTGGATAATCTGCTGCTCGGGTTTCACAGGGCGGGCCGGGCCGGTTTCGTCTCAGGCTGCTTCCGCACGGCGGCGGAAAGAAAAGAGGAGCAGCGGCTGCGCCTCCAGGCCCTGGATCTCCTCGAAGGGTTCGATATGCGGGACAAGGCGTACTGTCCCGTTCAGCACCTCAGCCTGCTCGAGCAGAAGGTGCTGGAGATGGCTCGGGCCGTAGCTCTTTCCACCCGGGTCCTTCTGCTCGACGAACCCGCGGGCGGGCTCAATCCGAGGGAAAGCGAGCTGCTGATGGTCCACATTTCCTCGCTTCGGAACCGGGGCATAGGAATGATCCTTGTCGAGCACGACATGAACATGGTCATGCGGCTTGCGGACAGGATCTACGTGCTTCAGCACGGCAGGCTCATCGCCTCGGGAACTCCGGGAGAAATAAGAAAGAACCCCCAGGTTATAGCGGCCTACCTCGGCACCCGCCACGGCGCGCCTGCGGGAAAGGCTTGAGTATGCTGCAGGTCAAGGGGATATCGACAAATTACGGACCGCTCCAGGTGCTTCGCCGGGTTAGCTTTCACTGCGACGAGGGTGAAATCGTGGCCCTGATCGGCTCCAACGGTGCGGGCAAAAGCACGCTGCTCCGCACCATCAGCGGATTGCACCGGGTGCGGGAAGGTGAGATACTCTTTCGGCAAAGCCCCATAACGTGGAAAAGTCCCGAGGAAATCGTGGCGCTCGGTCTCGTGCAGGTGCCCGAGGCAAGGCAGCTGTTTCCGAATTTGACGGTTCTGGAAAACCTCGAGCTCGGAGCCTACATCCGGGGCCGAAAACACGTGAGGGAAGCCCTCGCCGAGGTGCTCCCCCTTTTTCCAATCCTTGCGGAACGCCGGAAGCAGAAAGCCGGGACGCTTTCGGGCGGCGAGCAGCAGATGCTCTCGATCGGCAGGGCGCTCATGGCCAAACCCCGGCTCCTCGTCCTCGATGAGCCGTCCATGGGACTTGCGCCGCTCATAACCGAAGAGATTTACAGGATCGTTCAGGACCTGCACCGGAGCGGCACAACCGTGCTGCTGGTCGAACAGAACGCCATGGGAGCGCTCCAGATAGCCGAAAGGGGCTATGTCCTGGAAACGGGAAGAATCGTCCTGTCCGGCAGGGCGGACGAACTGATGGAAAACGACGAGGTCCAGAGGGCATACCTGGGCAGGGACTACGAGAACAAGTGGGAAAGGTAGGGGGCAGTATGGCGCAGGAAATCTCGGATACGCTCTCATACGAACAGATACGTCAGCTTCAGTCCGAGCGGCTGCAGATGACTCTGAACAGGGCCTATCTTCATGTGGATTTCTACCGCAGGAGGATGGACTCGCTCCGGCTTCTGCCGGAGGACATTGCCGGGATAGAAGGCCTCCGGAACTTTCCGTTCACCACCAGGAGGGACCTGACCGACCACTACCCCTACGGGCTCTTTGCCGTCTCCCTGAAAAGCATCGTCCGCTTGAAGATCACATCCCCTCCCCTGCGCGACACCGAAAAACCCATCGTAATCGGTTTTACGCGGCACGACGTGAGGATGTGGCAATCGCTCCTCGTGAGGCTCTATTCGCAGCTCGGGGTGACCGATCGGGACATCGTGCAGGTGGCATTCAACTTCAGTCTCTTTCCCGGAGCCTTTACCTTCAATTATGCGGCTGAGGAAATCGGGGCAACCCTAGCGCCCTCGGCGACAAACTCCGCGGTCATGCAGCTTCAGATCATGCGGGATTTTCGCTCGACGATTCTCGCAACGACCGCCGCCTTCGCCCTCCACATCGTATCCACCATGGAGGAGCAGGGTATCGATCCCCAGAGCCTCCACCTGAGGCTTCTGCTCGTCGGCCCGGATCCTCTGCCCGAGACTACCCGCGAAAAGCTCGAACTCGCCTTCGGTGTGCCCGTCTACGGCCTGTACGGGGTCTCGGAGATGGGAGAACCCGGCATGGCGGGGGAATGCCCGGAAAAATGCGGCCTCCACCTCGCAGAAGACCAGTTCCTTGCCGAAATCGTCCACCCGCTCACCGGCGAGCCGGTTCCCCCGGGGCAGGAAGGCGAGTTGGTCATAACGACTCTCACGGCCGAAGCCTATCCGCTGATCCGCTACAGGACCGGGGACATCACCGCCCTGCGGGAAGCGCCCTGCGCCTGCGGGCGTAGCTGGTCGCGGATCGCGCCGATTCTTCGCCGCACGGACAACAGGCTTTCCGTCCGCGGTATCCCGGTCTACCCGGAGCACGTGGAACAGCTCCTGCGAAATATCGACCCGATGCTCCTGGACTTTCGCATTGTGATCTATACGGCGCACGGAATCGGCGAGCAGATGGACCTGCTGGTCGCTCGGAAGGACGGGAACGATTTCCCCGGAGGAAACCGGACTCAGTACCTCGATACCCTGAGGTCCACCATCAGGCGGGCGCTGGGCATGGGCATGAGGGTTCAGCTCGCGGACCCGGAGCGCCTTCCCGGAGAAGGGCTGGTGTACAAGACCGTCTTCCGTAACCTCGGGCCCGCGAAGGATCAAGAATCCTAGGAGTGGGGGGAAGAAATGACGAAAGAAGAATCGGATCGGCAACCTTCCGCCGCACAACTCATCGAACTGGAAAACATGAAAAGGGCAAGGAGCGAAGGGGCTTTCGTGTCGCCCTGCGGCACCGAGGGCGCCCGGTGGGAGGGTTTTCCGGAGTGGCCCGAACCCTTCCCCTACGACGCGCTCGGAACGGAAGGCACGCCCGATAAGCGTTCAAGATGACACCGAGCTTTCAGACCGTGGGGAGCCGGCTCCCCACACCCCACACGCAGCTGCGCTGCTCATTTCGGCGCTTGCGGCGGGCCGTTGGCC
>JAJFVB010000073.1 GCA_021372055.1 Desulfobacteraceae bacterium
GCTCAAAGCGCGAGGGGGAAAGCGCTCGCCGCCTGCGACGGAGACGGCAAGCCGCCTCCCCTTCAAGGACATTGATTCCTTTATCAGCTGCCGGCACACCCTTCCGTGGCATCGAAGTTGCCCATCGGTCTTTGATCGGCCTTCTTGGCTTCGGGCGAGGCGGGCGTCTGCGCTTTCGCACTCCCATCGGCAGGTTTTGAGGCGGTCTCGGTCTTTGCCTCCGCGCCGGATTGCGGCGCTGCCTGCCGCACATCCGGCACATCTTTCCGCTCGGCCGCGGGTGCCTGCTGGCAAGCGCCGTTTGACGGCAGCAGAGCCCCCATGGAAAAAGCAAATGAACACATCCCGGCAAGAACAATCCGCTTCAGCTTCAACTTGAACTCCTTGCACATGATCGTAGCGCACATCGTTACGGGGTATGGGAAAAATACTCACCTAAGTACTTTTCGGGAAAGCATGCTAGCTGAGGATAAGTCTTCCGTCAAGCCCATCGCAACGGCCGGTAAGCACCACCCGAAGGGCTCAGGAGAGGCCGCTCAGCTGGCCAAAATAAACAAGAGAAAGCCTCAGGACCAATCCGCCGCATACGATCAGGAATGCTCCCAGCCTGATGGCAAATGCGGTTTTCCCGGGAATCGGTCCGGGGGGAGTGTTCCCGAGCTTCAGGACCGTAAGGCAAAGGGCCAGCGGAACGATAAGCGCAGCCAGCGCGTACCCGGTCCCAAGGAAAAGGCCGGGATCGCCTCCGGATACGAACCGCATTATGGAATCCTTCCGGGGACCGGGAACGCAGAGATGCCCCAGCAAGTAGAGAACC
Organism: Desulfobacteraceae bacterium; assembly: GCA_021372055.1. Lineage (GTDB taxonomy): Bacteria > Desulfobacterota > Syntrophobacteria > Syntrophobacterales > Syntrophobacteraceae > SbD1. The sequence goes on from JAJFVB010000073.1 coordinate 818, forward strand.
ATGACGAGGATCTCCGATGATAGGAGCCAGATATTGGCCTTCGTGAAGTAGATTCCCGCCGCTTGGGTCCGCGCGGTAATGACGATAAGGGCCGCGCCCGTCGACATCGCCGATACGAGGGACAAAACCGGCAGGAGCGGGGAGTTCCAGAGCGGACGGGCAATGAAGAGGCTAAGCACCAGCCCCGTGTATGTCCCCAGGAAAATCCCCAGCCCGATGCAAGCCCGCGCAAGAATCGGCCTGAGCGGATTGATCCGGCGCAACAGGCCTTCGAGCCGGTGGGACCTCGGCTTCGAACCGCTTGTCACCGGCATGGCGGACAGGCGGTGGAGAAGGCTCACCGGGACGGTCACGGCAAGAGCCCACCCGCCCCACGACATCGCGGACGAAGGGGAAAAAGAGAGGAAAAACCAATAGGACTGCGCTTTGTTTTCCAAATCGAGCCAAATGAAAACCGCTCCGAGCATCAGCGCAAAAGGAGCCATGCCCGCGGCTCTCATCGAATCCGATTTCTTCCCCGAATCGCCGCCCAGGGATCCGATGCCGGACAGCACGAGCAGACCCGCGGCCGCGCCTATCAGGAAAAGATACACTCCGACAGTCCAGTTCCAGGCATGCAGGGACGGATACGCCAGCGCGTTCGCCCCGGTGACGGTAATCTCCATCGCTCTTCCTATTCCGGCCCGCCCGGTCTTCCAATATAGAAGACTCTGGGGCCGCAACCCGCCCCGCCGAGCAGCACGGTGCCTCCCGCCTCTCCGAGAATACGGCTGACAACGCTTCCGGGGTCGTCAAGATCTCCGAAGATCCTGGACCCGCCGATGCAGTTCGCCACGCACGCCGGTTCCTTGCCCTGCCCGAGTCTGTGAACGCAGAAGGAGCACTTGTCGGCGAATCCCTCGGGGTGGATGTAGCGGGCGTTGTAGGGACAGGCGACAACGCAGGATTTACATCCTATGCATTTTTTCCGATCGATCTGTACGGTTCCGTCCCCGGCCCGGTGGGAAGCGCCGGTCGGACAGTCGTAGACGCAGGGAGGCTTGTCGCAGTGGTTGCACATCTCCGGTCTTAGTTCCATGCCGAGATCGGGGAACTCTCCGGAGACGATTTCAAGCACCCGGGTCCGATAGTACCCCCGGGGGACATTGTTTTCGGCGCCACACGCTATTATGCACGACATGCATCCGACGCATCTTCGCTGATCGATCACCATGGCGTACCTGGGCATATCAGATCTCCCGCACGACCTGGACGAAATTGACTCTCATGCCCGTGGTGCCGCATATGGGGTCGATCGCGTAGCGCGTTATCAGCCCCTGATCGTCCGCCCCCTTCCGGTAGGCGTTTCTGAGATCCGCGGAAGACGAACAGAATCCGTGCACCATGTAAACGCAATCCGATCTGATCCTCTGAGTGACCCGCGCCCTTACCCTGTTGCTCCTCACTCCGTCCTGATTGACCAAAACCACGTACTCGCCGTTCCGGACGCCGAGTTCCGCGGCTTTCTTCGCGTTGATCCAAACCTCGTTTTCCCTGAAGAGTTCGTGGAGCATCGGGTTGTTCGTCGTTCGCGTGAAAGAGTGGGCCGGACTGCGTCCGTAGAGCAGCCTGAAACGGCCTTCTTCGGGCTGTTCGACGGGGGTGTATTTCGGGATGGGATCGAATCCCAGTTTTTCGAGTTCACCGCTGTAAATTTCGATCTTCCCCGAAGGAGTCCTGAATACCGGCTGGTTCTGCTCGGTGATGAAAGGCGCCTCGGTGCCTTCGATCGCAATATAGCCCTTCCTGCTCAGCACTTCGTAGTCGATCTTCCAGAGCTTGCACTGGGCCTTGATCTTGTCTTCGAGCGTCTCCCAGGGAAAGTAGGCGGCAAGATCGAGCCTTTTGGCAAGCTCCCTGGCAATCCTGTAGCCATCCCAGCTCTCATAAAGGGGCTTGACGGCGGGCCTGCCCATCGTGACTCCGAGACGGTATCCCCGCAAAATCCCGATGTCTTCGAACTGTTCGAGGTAGGAAGCCGAGGGGAGCACGACATCCGACACCATGGCCGTATCCAGTGGCATTATTTCCGCGGTGACCAGGAGATCGAGGTTGTTTACCGCATCCATGGTCTCCTTTTCGTTCGGCATGGCCCGAAGAATGTTGGTGCCCATCACGATCCAGCCCTTTATCGGGTAAGGCTTTCCCGTAATGGTCGCATCCCTCACAACCGTGGTGACGCCGGTGGTGAGGCCCGCTTTGCCCGCCAGGGGATACGGGCTGATCTCCATCAACGGCTTTTTCTCCGGGATCGGATATTCCTCCTTGCCCTGCGCCTTTCTGAGGGAACCACGCGCGGCGAGAAAAAAGCCCCCTTCCCTTCCCCATGCCCCGAGCATAGCCGTCAGAATGGCCATGCACCGAGATCTCTGCACATCGTTCCCGTACCAGGACGAGTGGCGTCCGGGATGAATGCAGACGGACGGACGGCATTTGCCGATCTCCCTCGCCGTTTGGACGATCGCGTCCGCGGAGATATCGGTCTCCTTTGACGCCCACTCCGGCGTGTATTGCCCGATTTGCGATGCGAGTTCCTCGAATCCGACGGTGTAGCGTTCCACATAGTCGCGGTCGTAGAGCCCCTCGCGTATGAGGATGTTCATCCAGGCGAGCATCAGGGCCATGTCGGTCCCAGGCCTGATGGGAAGCCAGTAGGCAGCCTTCCCCGCCGCCGTTGAAAACCTGGGGTCAACGACGATGAGTTTTGCCTTCCTTCCGATCCCCTCGGCAAAATCCTGGACCTGAGAGTTATGAATGTTTTCGCCGAGGTGCGACCCGAAAAGGACAATCGCCCTGCTCCTGCCGAGATCGAGTCTTTCCGGCGAACCGGGTGTTTCGCCGTAGGTCAGGCGAAAACCTATGTCGCGCGCGCCCCTGCATTGCGCAAAGGAGGGATTTCCGAAATTCTGGCTTCCAAAGGCCGCGAGCAACGGCATGAGATGCGTGGAACAGGACCCCACGGCAAAAAGGCAGATCGCTTCAGGTCCATAGGTCTTCTTTATGGCCTCCATTTTTTCGGCGATATAAGTCAGCGCCTCATCCCAGGATGCTTTCCTGTATTTGCCGTCGCCCCGCTTTCCCGTTCGTATGAGCGGTGTCTTGACCCTGTCCGGGTCGTAGAGGAGGCCCATGCCCCCGATACCTCTTGCGCAGAGCTTTCCCCGGCTGCAGGGATGATCCGGATTGCCTTCCAGATTGACCACTTTTCCGTCCACAACCTTGGCTATCACGCCGCAGGCCCAGTGGCACATTTCGCAGGTCGCGGCAACGCTGGCCGCGGCTTTTTCGGCCGCAGTTCCAGCGGAGACCTCCGAGGCGGGAACCGGCGGCAGGAAACCGGACGCACCCAGCCCTCCGCCGGCCATCATTCCGGCGATTTTGATGAACTCCCTTCGCGTTACCGCCATAAAAACCTGCTCCAGGACGAGTATGGAGATAGAACCGGCATCCAAGATTTATTATCAATGCTCACAGGAGCATATATGTTATATCGGTTTCTATATGCAATAATAAAGAATCATCAAATTGCCCTCTTCCGCCCGCCGTTTTTTTTTCGTATTGCTGTCTTGGATAAGGAGACGCGCAGCAACCGTTCCAGAACGAATCAATGCAAACTTATTTAATAATATCCATATAAAACCACGAAAAACTTCAATGCGTCTACTGGACCTCACCATGCCGCACATGGACGGCTGGGAAACCCTGCAGGCCATAAAGGAAATCCGTCCGGATATTCCCGTTGTTCTTGCCAGCGGATACGATGAAGGCCATGTGATGGACCGGGGCCACACGCATCAGTCACAGGCATTCCTGCATAAACCTTATGTCTCCGCCGACCTTCGAGCCGCGCTCGATTCAGCCATGACGCACGTCTATCGGAACGAGGGGGCCTCTTGAGGTCCGCAGTCCTTAGGCCGGCCCACGCCCGCCATTGAAGACGGCGACATCGCGACCTGAAGCAACCGTAATGCCCTGGGACCGACGGGACGCCCTCCCCGGCCCGACTCCATTCCATTTTCAACCGCCCCACCCCCGACGGGATCTCATTTTTTCTCTTGACAATTATTCAGTTAAATCAGACAATTCAGGCATATCAGATTTTTAACATATTAAGCTCAAACTGAACAAGGGAGCGCGCCGATGCCAAGGAAAAATCCCGACAAGTCTTGCTGCAGCACAGAGGGCACCAGTTCCAACTGCAGGGTCGAATCTCTGATCACGGTCGACGAACGCGGACAAATGGTTCTGCCGAAGGAACTGCGCGACAGAGCGGGGATTCGCCCCGGAGACAAACTCGCCCTGATCAGTTGGCAAAAGGACGGCGAAGTGTGCTGCTTCACTCTGATCAAGGCCGATGCTCTTGCCGACCGGGTCAAGGAGTTCCTCGGCCCGGTGCTGAAGAGCATTACACAGGAATGATCCGCATCCTGCGGGACAATGAAGGAGGATCCCATGAAAGCCGAACAAATCAAGGAATTCGTTAAATCGCGCTACGCACGGGTGGCGCAGCGGAACATCTCCTGCTGCGGATCGGGCAAGTCATGCTGCGGGGGCTCCACCGCCGAGGATATCAGCAGAAAAGTGGGATACGGCATCGAGGATCTTGCCTCGGTGCCCGAAGGAGCCAACCTGGGGCTGGGTTGCGGCAACCCGGTCGCTCTCGCCTCTCTCAGGGAAGGCGACATCGTTGTCGACCTCGGGTCGGGCGCGGGCTTCGACGCCTTTCTTGCCGCGGCAAGAGTCGGAAAGTCCGGGAAGGTTTTCGGAATCGACATGACTCCCGAGATGATCCAGAAAGCAAACGCCAACGCCGCAAAAGGCGGGGTCGACAATGTTGAGTTCAAATTGGGAGAAATTGAGAACCTGCCGATTGCGGACAACCTGATCGACATCATCATTTCGAACTGCGTCATCAATCTCTCGCCTGACAAGGGGAAGGTTTTCAGGGAAGCGATTCGCGTCCTCAAACCCGGCGGCAGGATCATGGTCTCGGATATCGTCTTGCTCAAACCGCTGCCCGAAGCCGTCAGGCAGTCCGTCGAAGCCTACGCCGGGTGCATTGCGGGCGCCGCCATGAAGGACGAGTACCTGGCATTTATCGAGGCGGCCGGGTTCCAGGAGGTCAGTGTGGTCGGAGAGGATTTCTTCCAGGCGGACCAGGCAATCGGCGATCTTCTCGCATCCGGTGCGTTTTCGGATGCGGCCCTGAGCGAATTCGCCCGCGACGTATCGTATTCGATTGCCAGCATAAAAGTCAGCGCGAAAAAACCCGAATGACCACGGATATCCGGGGCGGCTGCATTCCGCCGCTCCGTCCCCTTCATCCGGCAAGTCCCATCCCACGGAGTATTCGATACGCAAGCTTGCCCAACGCGGCTCGGGATAGCGGCATAGGATCCGCTTCCGGGCCGCATCCGGAAATATTTCTCCCCAATGATGTGAGTGCCGGTCGCATCCCGGACTGAAAAACCGGCGGAGATCCCCGGGGACATCTTCCCCCGCGGGCAACATCCGCATCCCGCCCCCTCCCACTCACCGCACGGAAATCCCCCGTCCGCCTCATGGCATCTTTATTGCTTTGGTTTTTGACCAGCTATCCACAGCAGCGAATTGAAGCATTTTCCATTCAACTGAAGTCAGCTGACGTTATTCCCAAAGGATGAATCGATGCAAAAGGTTCTTGTGACCGGCGCAGCCGGCTTTATAGGTTTCCATTCGTGCAGGAGACTTCTCGATGAGGGGCGGGAAGTGGTCGGCCTCGACAACCTGAACGGCTACTATGACGTTGCTCTCAAAAAGGCGCGGCTCGCCCTGCTCACGGGATACGATCGCTTCCGTTTTGTAAAGGCTTCCCTCGAAGATCGCGGGGAGCTTTCCTCCATCATGGAATCCGGTAGATTCCATTGCGCGGTTAACCTCGCGGCACAGGCCGGGGTACGCTATTCCCTCGTAAATCCGCATGCCTACGCCGACAGCAATCTCAGCGGCTTCCTGAACATCCTCGAAGGATGCAGGAACACGGGCGTTCGCCACCTCGTGTTCGCCTCCTCGAGTTCGGTGTACGGATTGAATGCGCAGACCCCGTTTTCCACTCATGACAATGTGGACCATCCGGTCTCGCTCTACGCGGCCACGAAAAAAGCAAACGAACTGATGGCCCACTCTTACAGCCACCTCTACGGGATTTCCGTCACGGGCCTTCGCTTCTTCACCGTCTACGGTCCGTGGGGCAGGCCCGATATGGCGTTGTTCAAATTCACCAAAGCCATACTCGACGACGAGCCGATCGAAATCTATAATCACGGGAAGATGCAACGGGATTTCACTTACATAGACGACATCACGGAGGGAATCCTGCGCGTCGTCGACCGCCCGCCCGTTGCCGACCCCGACTGGAGCGGCAACGCCAGTGACCCCTCGTCGAGCTCCGCCCCCTACAGGATCTATAATATCGGCAACAACAGGCCGGTAGGACTGATGGAATTCATCGAAATCCTCGAAAACGCGCTCGGCAAGAAGGCAAAGAAAAAATTCCTTCCGATGCAACCGGGCGACGTTACCACCACCTATGCCGATATCACCGCCCTGGAAGAAGCCGTGGGCTTCAGGCCCGGCACCCCGCTCGAAAACGGCATCCGGGCTTTCGTCGCATGGTACAAGCAGTACTATCGTTCCTTCGTCCCGATCGTTCCCAGAAACGGGACCCCCGCCTCCCACAGGGCCGGTCTCGGCGCCTGACACCACCGTCCCCTCCCTCCAACAGGATCGCCGTGCGAAGCACGCGGTCAACGGCCCGGTTCCCGGGCCGTATCTGTTTTACGGCAATGACATTCCTCGGATTTCGGCAGGACAAGAATAACCTCGAATAGGCGCGTAATACGAAAGTGCGTTCAAGATAAAACTAATGGAAAAGAGCGGGGGAAATGATTTCCCTCGCTCCCCCTCGGGATTTCTGTCGCGGCGTAGGGTGCATGGAGCATTTTCCGGGGGAACCGGCGTTGAGGTGCAAAAAACCTGTATCTCTTGGATACAGGTCATTCGGCTTCAGATAAGGGCGCAGGCGATAACCTCCAGAAGTGTATCCAATTGCCACACCCATTTTGCACCATCCCAGGGCAATCTTCCTTTGATTGTAACCATTGGATACAAAAACGCGTGCATTCCGGAATTCGCCAAGAAGGTTCGCGGCTCGAAAAGAGCCCCGATTCCACTCTACTCGTTAAATCGGCAGAATCTTGGAATGGGTTTAACGATTTTTTAAACCTCAATGCGTCACCCTGCCGGACCGTCCCTCGGAAGACCATGTTTCCGCCCCCGAAAGGAATCGAGGAAGGCTCTTTTGCGATACGCTTTTGCTAATACACTCGAAGAGTTGCACGCAAGCGCGAATCCCTCTTCCCGTTTGCTGCCCACCCGCCGAGGGGAGGGAATCGGCGCTTGCGGCGCCTTGCCCACGCCCCCTTCCTCTGCGCCGGGCTTAATTTTCATGCCCGAAAATCGGCTCCCCTTTTCATTTTGGCACTCAAGTTGCTTTGTACTCAGGCCAGCGTTGCTCATGCAACCCAAACAGGCGCAAATGCCACAGGAAAAAACGTTTTTATGATTGGTCCCCATGGTCGCAACACAGCAAGCGAATTTCTGTTCTCTTCGGACCCCGATGCTATATCGCATCCGATGCAAACCGTTACCGGCATGATAAAAAGCCGGGAACGATAAAAGGCTTCCGAGAGATGGAAGGGTTCAGGCAAGGCGTCCTCCATCCTGAAGCCGATCCAGCAGCACCATCAAAGTGATGTACCTCAACAGGTGATGCAACCGCATGCCGGGCAACCGGCGCGAGATGATCATCCACCGACAAAAAAGGAGATACTCGGGAGGTGTATGGGCCCCCCCGAATATGTCAAACCGGCTTAGTGAACTGAACTCAATCTCACATCATATTTCTCACATTCTCATCTTCTAATCCGCCGGAAGCAGGTCCTGTTGTTCCCTGAGAAGGCCATGTCGGCAACGTGTTCACGGGGCAAGATTTACGTCCCCTGGCGTCGGCAGATCCTTCCGCCGAAGATCCGTTCCAGACCCCTTACTTCTGATCATAGAGACAGAGCGACAGTCCAGATTTTTCGCCAAGCTCAGAACCTGTTACTGAGGAAAGCGGAGCTTTCTCCGGACACGATTTCAACGTCAAACCATTCAGGATTACTGACTGTTGGTGAGGATAGCGGAGCTTTCTCCAGGCTACCCGGCATTCTTCCCTAATTCACACTATATTGCAGAGATTGATAATATGAGTGTTCTAAGACAGTACGTACATCCTCATACGATTATACTTTTGCTTGCAGATGCCGCAAGCGCGATCGTAGCATTTTACTGCGGCATCTTCACTCGTTTTGGATTCATAGATGAGAGCGTTCACAGATATCAGTACATGGAATCGAGATGCGCCGTATTTGTAACGATTATTTTGTTTTGTTCATTTTTTGTGGAACTATACAGTTCGGAACACATGCACGGGAAAAAAGATATATCCATACGCATAGCTGTTGGCGCGGGTCTTTCTTTTTTTATACTCGCATCCCTTTATTATATGATCCCGGAAATCGGAATCGGCAGGGGGCTTCTGGCTATTTCGCTTGCGTTGTCCGCGGTGCTCCAGGGCCTGATCCACATGGTTCTGGGGAACGGCTGCCTCTCGGGACTGTCCAAAAGAGTCCTGATCCTTGGCACGGGGCCCACGGCGGATCAACTCGGCGGAATCGTTACCGCCCAGAATCACCAGTACGTGCTCGCGGGCTACATCAACTGCCCGGTCGAACCCCTGGCGGTTCCCATGAGCCGAGTTGTCGGATCGGACATCTCGGTGGTTGAAACGACCCGTAGGGAACGCGCCGACCAGCTTGTCATTTCGCTGGTCGAAAAACGCGGAGTCCTGCCCCTTCAGGAAATGCTCGAGTGCAAGTTCAACGGGATCGATGTCCTCGACGCTC
>JAJFVB010000079.1 GCA_021372055.1 Desulfobacteraceae bacterium
GCGACGAAATGGACGAGGTGGCCTTCATGAGCTCCCCCATCGTCAGCTTCATGCCGGCGAGCCTTTGATGCCCTTCCTGGGCAAGGGAAAGGGTCTCGGAGGCAACCTCCAGTACCCGTTTGACCGATTCGAGCAGAAGGCGGCAGCTCGTGGAAATGCCCTTGGCGGTGACATTGAGCTCATGGGTGGAGGCCGCCTGCGCCGCCGCGGTCGCCTCGATCTGCCGCGAGGCCGCAGAGATTTCGGTCGAAGAGGCCACAACCTGGATTCCGGAGCGTTGCACCTGAAGGACCAGGGAATCGAGCGCGCGGGTCATGTGAACGAAAACCGCGGCCAACTGCCAGATTTCATCCCTGTAGCGCGAAAGCTCAGCCGTCTCTTCCCGCGAAGCCCCATCCGCATCAAGTCCCAACCTGCCGATCTGGGCACTGGCCCCGTTTATGTTTCCTTCGGCAATTTCCCCGGCTAGGCTCATGACCTTCTCCAGCGGCCGCGTGATCCCCAGAGAAATCACGAACACGAGCCCTCCGGCCAGAGCCAGGCAGAATATGGCCAAATAGACGATCGTGTACATTCTCCCGTTGTACCGGTCCATGCGGTCATCCAACAGAAGATCGAGCTCTTTCAGGGCTTCGTTTTTGAAGCGCCCGACCGACTCGGTCGTTGCTTCGCCGAGCACTGAGAATTCCTGAAGGGATTCGCCCTTGGAGGCACCCTTGAGCACACGCGCGGACTGGAGCAGGTAGCGCATCGAATCGAAGCACTTATTCAACGCCTGCGTTGCGCCCTGGCCCAGAGTGGACCTGTTTCCCCGCATCTGAGCGTCGTAGCGGACGGCCGCTGCGAATAATTCCTGCATTTGCCGCAAGGAACCGGAATTTATCGACGCTATCAGGAACTCGAACCGGGACAACTCCTGCCCTCCCGGATTGCCGCGCGAAATGATCTGCTGCCCCGCGAGCGTCAGATCGCCAAGCTGCTCGATGGCCAGTGGAACGGCTCGAAGCGTTGTGTCCGCCAGGTAGTTCGAGGACAGCTCCGGATCGAGGATCAACTTGGAAGTATCCCCCACCCGCGCGATCAGGTTCCGAAGGGCGGCGATGATATTCGTATGCTCCAGCTCGCACATTTCCGGAATGAGTTCCCCCATGCGCGACCGCAGCCTGTCCCACGCTTCCTTTATCCTGACCGGCCGGGCTTCCTCCAGGTTCACCCGCTTCATGTTTTCCTCATCCAGCTTGAGCCGGGGGGCAAATTCGGCCGATTCGGCCAGAAGCTCGACGAAAACGGAGTCGATCTTTTTGGCCGTATCGCTCAGCCGCCCCTGGACCTCGGTTTTCCCCTGCGAATTGAGGTAGGCAAGCGACCGGTGAGCCGATACGAGCACCATGAGTTCTTCAAGCGGCCCGGCGAGCTTTGCGCCCAGCTTTTCCGTTTCCGCGAAACGGATGTCGGCGCGGATTCCGGACAGAGTGAAGTAGAGAAGCATCGCGAGAGGCACGATGTAGAGGAGACTGCTTATGAGGAGCTTTTGACGAATGCTGAGACTTCTCAAAATGGCTCGCACTTCATTCCCTCGTGGATTGGCGGCCGGCTCGGACCGGTAGCACTCCCACACGCCGTGAAGGCTGAGCGGGCCGTGCGAAAAAAATGCTTTCGGATGAGTAATGCATTGGTTCCAGGAGGTTGCGGCCATTCCGCAACAGGGTCTATCTACCAGAATATCAGCTGGAATGCACCCAAATTGTACCGTAGGTCCTGCACGATAATGAATCTGTTATCAATTGTAAGCTTATGTTTTATTTATGTCGGACTACAGATAAGCAAGCTGGACATGTACAGCGCACAGAGTCCGGATGTTCCGTATCCACCTATATCATCGTACGTACCGCCCGAATGCATAATACCAAATTGCGTTCAAGTTGATGCCTCTCGGGACACAAAGAGGGGGGAAGGATTCCCCCCTCTTTTCCTCACTCGTCGGTTTCTTCCACAATCACGCCGTCTTTTCTCTTCGCCTGCGCCCATATTCCCCATACGATCGAAATGGCCGACAGGACCATAAAGGCAAGCGCAATGGGGCGCGTGAAGAAAATGAGGGGAGATCCCTGCGAAATCAGCAGCGACTGCTGCAGGGACGTCTCCAGCATCTGCGCAAGGACCGAGGCGAGCACGAGGGGAGCAATGGGGAATCCGAGTTTGCGCATGAAATAGCCGACCAACCCGAAAACCAGCATCACCCAGACATCGAACATGATGAACCGGATGCTGTACGTGCCCAGAACGGAGCAGAAAACGATGATCGGCCCGAGGATCGGAAACGGGATGATTGCGATCCTGGCCCAGATCCCGACCAGCGGCAGATTGAGCACCAGGAGCATGACATTGCCGATGTACATGCTGGCAATGACCGCCCAGACGAACTGCGGGTTCGATTTGAAGAGCATCGGTCCCGGTTGCAGACCGTACATCATCAGTCCGCCCAGGAGAACCGCCATGGAGGGCGCGGTCGGCAGCCCGAAGGAAAAGAGCGGAACGAAACCGGCGGTGGAGGTCGCATTGTTCGCGCCCTCCGGTGCGGCGACACCTTCAATGGCCCCCTTGCCGAACCTGCTCGGGTCTTTGGCTACGCGCTTTTCGAGATCATAGGCGACAAAAGTCGTGACCGAAGGGGCGCAACCGGGCAGCAGGCCCAGGAAAAAGCCCACTCCGGTCGAGCGGAGCATGGCCCCGATGCAAGCCTTCATGTCGGCCCACGAGGGCATGAGGTTTTTTATGCCTGCAAGGCTTATGGCGCTGGCCTCCGCTTCAATATTGAGCATTACCTCGCTTATGGCGAAAACCCCGACTATCACGCTGATGAAGTTGACCCCGGCCATGAGGTCAACCGAGCCGAAAGTAAGCCTCGCGGCTCCCGTTAGGGGATTTTGACCGATGAGGGCGGCCAGCAGGCCAAGGGCCATGGATATGAGCCCTTTGAGCAGCGCCCTTCCGGAGAGGCTTATTACAAGGGAGAGCCCCATCAGCATGAGTGCGAAATACTCGGGCGGGCCGAATGCCAGAGCGAAGTTTGCGCACAGAGGAGCGAAAACGGTCAGTCCGACAAGGCTCAGCGTCCCCGCAACGAAGGAGGATATGGCGGCAATCGCAAGCGCCGGTCCGGCATTGCCCTGCTTCGCCATCTCATACCCGTCCATTGCAGTGGGTACGGACGACGCCTCACCCGGAATGTTGACGACGATGGCGGTTGTCGACCCCCCGTACATGGCTCCGTAATAGATGGCCGCCATCATGATGATGGCCGAAGTGGGAGGCAAAAATGTCGTCAGCGGCAGGAGGATGGCGATACCCGAAGATGGTCCGATCCCGGGCAGCACACCGACAAGAGTCCCGATGAGGCTTCCGAACAAAGCCCAGAACAGGTTCTGCCACGTAAGGGCAACTGCGAACCCCTGCATCAGATAATCCCAGGAAAACTCCACAGCCGCCTCCTAATCGAAAAAGATCGTCCCCATGGGAAGTGACAGACCGAGCAATTCGTAAAAGACAAAGTGGGAGAGGACTCCCGTGACGACGCCAATTATGATCGCAGTCCAGATCGCCGAGCGTTTCAAAAACCAGATGCTGAAGGCGACGTAGAGTGCCGAGGCGGTTGCGAAACCGATGGGCGTGACCAGCAGGAGATAGACCGCGAGCATCATGAGAAGGATCGCAATGCGCACGATGGCATTTCTGTCGGGCCATTTGAGTGCGACTTCCTCTTTCACGGGCCGCAGCGATTTGATCGCCAGCATGAGCCCGCCGACGAGGATTGTCGCCCCGACGGCATAGGGAAGGGTGCGTGGAGGCAGCCTTTCTTCCATACCCCCTCTTATCTGGGATGAGGCGATGAGCACAAGGACTCCAAGGACAGCCAGAAAGCAGCCGCTGACGACGTTCGCGCTTCGTTGTGTTTTCAAAGTGGGCCCCGCCTGATGCGCTGATCGGTTATTGGATGCAGTACCACAAAACACCGGCCGGGCAGCCTCTTTGAGGCGCCCGGCCGGGCTTGGAGCCTATTTCTTGATCCCGGCGGCCAAATCCTTATAGATGGCCGTCATTTTCTGCACATAGGCTTTGCACTCGTCGTGCCCCATGGCCATCGGGATGAAACCCTGCCTTGTCATCTCCGCTTGAATTTCCGGCATTTTTGCAACCTGAATCAGCGCGGACTCGAGCTTTCTGATGACGGGTTCGGGCGTTCCCGGAGGCACCGCGACACCCCGGTCAACCGCTTCGGCCATATCAATTCCCTGCTCCTTGAGCGTGGGCGCATCCGGGAATCCCGGGAACCGCTCATCCATGGCAAAGCCGATCACACGCAACTTGTCGCGATGGATGGTCAGATCGTCCGATGCCCCGAAAACGGCGGTGACGTGCCCGCCCAGGAAAGAGGTCATCTGGGGCGCGGACCCGGTAAAGGGGACATAGGTGAGCTTTGCGCCGATCAGTTTTTCGAGCCTGAGCGTCGCCATGTGGTACCCGGAGAATGATCCCGACCCTCCTACCGTGACCGATCCCGGATTCTTCTTCGCGAATTCGATGAAATCCTGAAGCGTCTTTATGGGGCTGGTATTGAGAACGGCAAGCCCCAGGGGCGTGCGCTGAAAGATCATGACCGGCACGATCTGTTCCGTCTTATATCCCACTTCCTGTTGAAGGGGCTGGAGGATGATGTGGGGGATATTGAAGCCGGCGAAAGTGTACCCGTCAGGCTTGGAACGAGCGAGTTCGCGCCATCCCAGTGCCCCGCCTCCGCCCACTTTGTAGTCGACGATGACTTTTTGCCCGAGCACCTTCTCAAGATGTGGCTGGTAGATCCGCGCGCCGCGGTCCGACTGCCCTCCCGGATCAAAGCAGACGACGTAGTTCACCTGCCTTGTGGGAAACGGTTTCTCCTGAGCACAAGCCAGTCCCTGCAGGAAAAACATGCTGAGAACCACGGTAGCCAACAGCAATTTGACCGACTTCCCCATGCGATCCTCCAATAAAAGATGGTTGCGGGATTTCGACCGGCCTCAGGGACGGTCATATCAACAGTACAATTTATAAAATTTACAGCTTTCGGTTATCTTCAGTCAAGAAATCATTGGCTTTAGGGAAGCCCGTCTTTAATACTCCGCAATCGGATAATATTTGTCCCGCCCGATGCGTTCTATAATTTTGCCACATTCAACCGCCGAAGGGCCTATTGATGACAAAACCCGCAGGAAACCGCTAGCCACGGGGCCCGGCGAGGCACCGTCATGAAAGACCGACGTGATATTTGTGATACGGCTGCTTTGGATCGAACGGGAATAATGGTGGATTGCGATCGAGTTGATACTCCCGGGGGCCTTGCGGAACTTCGAGACCGCGCAGCGAGCAATGATGCGCAACGGCGTTGGGATGCCGTTTCCCACATTATTGTAAGGTTTTCTTCAGAAAACTAATGAACCGTGGCGGCGGTATGGGAGGCAGCGCCTTCGTGTTGCCTCCCATACTCCTCGGAATGATCGACATTGCTTGCGTGCATGATTTGGACAGCGGAGATCGGACGAGGTTTGCCAGACCGCGCTCTATATCACCGACGATGCCCTTTCGAGCATCTTCTGTTTCACATCGATCAGGCTGATCTTTCCATTTATTCTCTGAAGCTTCCAGATAGTCTCGGTCTTCCCCGTTACGGCTTTCTTATCGTTTCTGACCGAAAAAGAGGAGACGAACTTGACGATCCGCACCTCGGGCTGATCCAGGACAATCATCACCACGTCTCCATCCAGGTGCGTGTCTATCTCCGCCCAGTTCCGATAGTAATACTTCAAGTCCTGGATGACTTTGTCCCTGCTGATGACTCCCCGGTCGTAGTAATCCACCTGATCGGCATAAAAGGTTTCCACCGCCGCCAGGTCTTTCCTCCGGTTCAAGTCCAACAGACTGCGCACAAAGGCACTGCCTTCCTCACGTGAGATCGGGGCGGAGAGTTCGGCTTTCCGGACCGGTCTTTCTTCCTGTGCGGGTGCCCGCACCGGCGGGATCTTCGGTTCGGCCGGCATAATCTCCCGAGGCATCGGATCATCCTCCACGAGAGGTGCTCGTCGCCTGTTCCCCTGCGGCTCGGCCACCGGACCGGGCGCTTCGCGTCCCGTATCCTCCACTTGCGGCTTCTGTCCCGCGGGGACGATATCCGCAAGCACCATCTGCCCCCCCTTGCCGGGATCCCCGGTCGAAGAACAGGTTATAAGGGCTTTCCTGTTGCGTAACCGCTCAGCCGCCCCCCTCAGCATCCCCACTTTCTTCTTGTCCATCTGTGTATCGAAATAGAAAATCAGGTTGGGCGCATAAACGGCGTACTGATCCACGTGGATCACCACGGCTTCAACCTGCTTTGCATTTCCTTCCGTTTCCAAACCGGCTTCAACAATCGACCCGCCCCAGCACAAAAACACCGCAAACAAAACCGCAAGCGAGATCCTCCTCAATGCTCCGACCGCAAAACTCCGTTCCATGCCCGTCCTCTGACTATCCGAAAATTTGACATTCCCGGCGCATGCCGGTAGATCCGTCCCCTGCGCCGGGAAAAGTATCATAGTCCCCTGAAGGTCGTTCATCAAGATAGTAGGAGGCAACTTTTGCAGCGGCGCAACGGGATATGGATCTCCCGAATGCCGATGATCGGCCGAAGGGCGCGGGCATCTCCCGCCCCTTCGATTGGAGGAGTCCCCGAGGATTAGGACCGAGTACCTGGTCTGGCTCTTTTGATTAAAGATCGAACGGCCGCCGGATCGATGTGGCGGCGCGGCGGCTAAGGCTTCCCAAATCCGAATTTTGCCAACGCCTCCTGGCCTTCCGCGCTCAGTGCAAATTGGATAAACCGCCCGGCAAGCTCCTTTTTTTGCGTCGCAGCCACAACACCTATCGGGTAGACGATCGGAATCTCCAATTCCATCACGGCTACGACCCGCACACGGTCTTTCGCGACCACCGCATCGGTCGAAAAGACAAAGCCCGCATCCACTTCCCCGCGAGAAACGTAATCGAGCACCTGCCGCACCGAATCGCCGTAAATGAACTTGGGATGAAGCGCTTCCCAAAGCCCGGCCTTCGTCAATGCCGCCTGGGCATAGCGCCCGGCGGGGACCGTCTCGGGTTTGCCTATCGCAATTTTGGAGATTTCCTTGCGACCGAGATCACGCGCATCCGCAACGGCGGTCCGCGATCCTCCCGGAACGATGAGCACAAGCCGGTTGCTCACGAAATTCCTGCAGGACTCTTTGACCATCAGATTCTTCCGCCAGGCATCCTCCATCGTCTTTTGGTCGGCTGAAGCAAAGACATCCACCGGAGCCCCCATCTGTATCTGCTGCATAAGCGCGCCGGAGGCGGCAAAGTTGAGAACAACCCTGACGCCGGGATTGGCCGCTTCGAACTTCTTTCCCAACTCCTGGAATCCATTGGTGAGGCTGGCAGCGGCCGAGACGGTCAATTCCTGTTCCGCCGCCGCGATACCCGCAAAGCAAAAACATGTCGTCAACAGATAGAGAATAATCCGGATTCGGAAGGCACAACGACGGCTCATTGTTCAATCTCCTTCAGATATTGGCTTTTGAGAATTCTTCCGGAACACAGGAGCACCAGGATGCAGGCCGCGGAGGTTATCAGCACCAGGACCGCCGCCAGTCCGTCGTTGCCGGCCTGGACGGCGTCATAGACCGCAAGGGAAAGGGTCTGGGTCTTTCCGGGGAGATTCCCCGCCACCATGAGGGTCGCGCCGAATTCCCCCATCGCCCTGGCAAAGGCCAGCATCGTCCCGGCCATTATGCCACGCCACGCCAGGGGAAAAGATATGCGCAAAAACACGCCCCATTCCGTTGAGCCGAGAGTCCGCGCAGCCTTTTCCAGGTTATGGTCCACACTTTCGAAAGCGGCCCTGGCCGCCTTGAAGACAAGCGGAAGGGAAACCACGGCCGCGGCGAGAACCGCCCCCTGCCAGGTAAACATAAGCGTGATTCCGAACGCATCGTAGAGATACCGGCCTATCCAGCCGTTTCGCCCGATCAGGACGATGAGATAGTATCCGAGGACGGTGGGCGGAAGCACCAGGGGGAGGGTGAAGACGGCGTCGAAACATTCCCTGCCCCGAAACCGGTAACGGGCCAGAACGAATGCGAGCCCGACTCCGGCGACGAAAGCGCACAGGGAGGCAAAACCGGCCACTTTGAGCGTAAGGAGAAGAGGTGCGAGGCTTTGCATAATCGCCTGGTCATTTCCTTTTCACGCAGAACCGATCCGCCATGGCGAAAAACCGGAAATTTCGACGCAGGACCGGTCCAGCCGGACGCACCCCGCGAATCATCCCCGCTCGCCCGCAGCGAATCCGGAAAAGGCGCCACATGACGGGGGGCGCTCGTTTCCGGCATGACCGATTTCACGCCGGTCCCCGGGCAGCGGACGCCTTCTCCGTATCACCGCTTTCAATGAACCTCATGGGCAACAGGTTTCGAAAGTCCGTTTCCCGGCTGGTCTCCGCCCGGTGCCCTCAAACGCAAATTGTAGTTCGAAGAATATCTAGTGCAATATAAATTCAGATCCATGACATCTATTAAATACATTATGTCATTTATAAATACTTCTACTCCTCTTCGCTCAGGAGTCAAGGCGAAATCGCGTCGCGCACAAATCACGCCCCCTTCCACTCCCCGCTCCCCATGACGGCTCCGTTCCCGAATCCAGCACCGCCCCATCGCGCCGCTTTTCGGAAGAACACTCTCTTTGAGCTTCTCGCAACCGGCAGGAGGAAGTATACTAAAGGGTACATTATTGCAGGGATAGACTACATAATCGCGTGCTCTCCCGGCCCGCGCCGGAAATGCCCCGAAGGAGAATTCTCATGGAAGCCGCCAAGGAACAGGTGACGTGCAGGCTGAAGGAAGCCCGCAAGGCCAAGGGACTGTCCCAGAGCGAATTGGCAGCGCGTATTGGCGTAAAGCGGCAGGCGATCTACGATATGGAAACCGGCCGCTACGTGCCCAACACAACGCTTGCGCTCCGCATGGCAAAGGAGCTCTGCTGCAACGTGGAAGATCTCTTTGCCCTCGAGAATCCCGGCGAAGAGCATTCGGTAACGCTCGTCGAGCAAGCCGGGCTCAACAGCTCCAGGGTCTCTCTTGCCAGGGTCCGGGAGAGGGTCATTGCCTACCCGCTTGACGGCAAATGGATGCTCAACGAAGGCTTTGAGGCCGCGGACGGGGTGCTTCTTCCCGATTCGGCCAGCGTTCAGACACTTCGCGGAAGCGAGCAAATCGACAACAAAGTGCTGCTTCTCGGCTGCGACCCGGCCTTTTCCATCCTCAGCGCGCACGCGTCCAGGGAGTCGAGGGACGCCCTGATCCAATGCCGGTTTGCTTCAAGCCATCTCGCGCTCGACCGGCTTGCCGCCGGGTTTGCGCACATAGCCGGAACACACCTTCATAATACGCAGGCCCTCGAATCGAACGTACTCACCGCCCGGCAGAGGCTCTCGGGAACACGAGCCATGGTGGTCGCATTCTCTTTTTTCGAAGAAGGACTGATGGTCGCGGCGGGGAATCCCCTGGGCATTCGATCCGTTTCCGGCCTCGGAGGCGGAAGAGTTCGCTTCGCCAATCGCGAGCGCGGCGCTGCGCTGCGGGTGCTGCTGGACGAGCGGTTGGCCCAGGCGGGTCTGACCGGCGCGGGCATCTCGGGCTACGATCGTATCGTTACAAGCCACGTCGAGTCCGCACAGGTGGTGGCCTATCATCTCGCGGATGCCGCACTTGGACTGAGAGCCGTTGCGAGCGCATACGGGCTGGATTTCGTTCCGATGGAAGCTGTGCGCTGCGACCTGGTGATTCCCTGCGATTTTCTCCAGATTCCGTCCGTGCGCGTTCTGATGGATGTCCTGCAGAGCCGCGCTTTTCGCCGCGAACTCTCCGCGCTCCCAGGGTACGAGTCCTCATGCACCGGCAAGGTGATCGGCGAGATCTGACCCCTCGCGGCCCCCTGAAACGCCGTTTATCCGTTGCGCCCGGCAGGCTTGCTCTCTTGCGGGACGGCGCCATCGATATCAGTCTTTCAGCGCCCCCCTCTTACGGCATCATTGCCCCGGATTCAGACCAAAGTGTAATTCAGGGCCCCCCCTCCGGAACGCAGTCCCTGTTTGCGAGTTACCCTCCCGATTCGTTACAAAAATAACGTTTTTCGGATATTTTTTATATTATACTGATTTTACAGCATAATAGTGATACATTGGGTATCGGCTCTCCCAGATTCGTCACCCCCTAAATCCCCCCCATTCGCACTCCCCGAGGGACTCGGAATTCCCCATTCGTCAAATTTCCGACATGTCTTAAGATCCTTGTTTCAGCCTTTTTGACGTTTTTCAATTACTTTCCCAGGCAAATTGGCTCAATTTTGAATTTCGAATTACGTGTTCGTAATCAAAACCCGCCTCTGGTCCTTGCCCGAAAACGAGCAGAATAACAATATCTTGAAATTCTTAATATTTTCTTAACAGGCACGCATCTTGCGCTAGGACCCAGCTGAAATGATAGTGATCACTGCTATGCAGCCCTGCTGCGAGTTTTCAAGAGGAAAGGGAATGATAATGAGAACAAGAATACTGACCGTTGGTGTCGTGACTGCCTTTCTGTTCTGTCTGGCCGGGCTCGCCGCCGATTCCTCCGAGGCCAGCACCCTCTACCTGAACGGGTATCCGGGTGTAACCGGGGCGAGCGTAAAGAGCCCCTCCTACACCGGTTCGGTAGGAGAATTTCAGGTCTCCATCGACAGTTCCACCTATACCACCAATGCCATCGGCTACTGCGTGGATTTCACCAAGGATGTGGGAACCCCACCGAGCGGTCCCTACACGTCATACACCCTGGATGCGGCCAGCAATCACAGCATCGGGTACCAGATCGGCGCATGGATCGTGACGACGTTTGCGCCCGGCCTTGGGAACACGTCCTGGTATTCGAGCATAGCCGGGGCCACGGAGGATATCGCACGGGCCGCGGTTCAATTTGCGATTTGGGAAGTCACGCAGGAAAAATCCAAATCCGCCAATTACAGCGTCTCGACCGGCACATTCAAGGTTACAAACGACGGCAGCTACGGCATTGCCTCACTGCTGGCAAACAATATTCTTTCCTCGGCCTACGATACGCTCTACTCGCAGAGCGCGCATAAGTACGTCGTCGATTCCTCTCTTATCAGCACCGTCAGCTACGCGAAGTCCGGCACCAACCAGGACATGCTGGTGAGTTCGACTTCCGCGGTTCCGATTCCCGGCGGCGCATGGCTGCTCGGCTCGGGACTCCTCGGTCTGATTGGAATCAGAAGGAAGCTGATGGCACGTTGATGCCCCCCCTCTCCCGGAATACGGGCGGGACCGGATCCGACTCATGGCAGATGGGAACGAATCGATGAAGACAAAAGCGGCGGCGATGGTTCTTATCATCCTCACTGCGACACTGGTAACCTTTCATGGCGCCCCCCGGGCTGATACCGTCTACACTTTCACGGTCGCGGACATTCTTTCCGACATCGCCGCCTCGTCCACGCAGGACACCCTGTGGAGCGGCGGCACGGCGACCACCCCCCAGCAGGTCCTCGGCATCAGCAATTTCTTCGTTCGGCCAAACCTTCCGGAGGGGACGTTTACCGTCGCAAGCACGAGTTCCCCCGCGACCTGGTCGAGCTCCGTCGGAACGGGTGAAGGCGTAACGGGATTCTACACATCCGACCAGTACGCACGCTACAGCATCAACGTCAACAGCGCGGAGAGCGCCGGGCAGGCCTATCTCATCGGGAACCAGACCCTCAGCTCCTATCCGGCGAACCTTCCGAGCGCCTTCGCGATCGCGCTGCTCGATCCGAACACGACTTTTTCCATAGCCGTAAACGACAAGACCGGCACCTGGGACGGCTCCTTCAACTTTGTCATCGGGGGCTACACGTTCAACTATTCGGACAAGGGCTCGACGACCCCGGCGCAGCTGACCGGCTTTTCGTTTTACTCGAATGGAATGGACACCTTCCCCCAGTCCAATCTTGAGACCAACTACGTCAACCTCAATGTCGAAGGCCAGACGACCCACCTCGGCTACAACGGCACGGCCTCACCCGTTCCGGTACCCGCCGCGGTCTGGTTGCTGGGATCGGGGCTTGCCGGGCTCACCCTGCTTCGCAGAAAAGCCCGCGGAGGACGGCTCGGGAACGGCGGCTAGACATTTTTTGACGGACGGCAATTCTGCAAGGCGAACCGAAGCGGCCCTTAAGGGGCCGTTTCTGCGTGGTACGGCCCGCAAATGGAGGCCGTTTTTGGATTTGAACAAGTGCATTTAATTTTTCATATTTTATATAACATTTAGTAATGAGCAAATTATCAGTAGCCTTATTTCCTACTAATTTTGTCGGGGATACCTTGACAATCTCCCTTATACTTGTTAAGCTTTTCGCCGTGTGGACGAATATTATTCGGTAATCGAAATAGAGCTGCAAAATCAGTGAGCTACGCACTAAATTCCTTCAAGTTTTTCATCTTGCGATCCGTAGAAACCATTGACACAATGGAAAAAGTAGAAGATACTTACGCCTTCTGTTCGAGGGAAGATTGTTAACAATATTGATAACATTGTTCGCGACGTAACATGTTCCACCATTTCATAACCGCCGAGGCGGGTGAATGTGCATTACCGCCAATCCGGAAAAGGAGGGCGTGCGAATCATCACATGGGCAGGAAATACATCCGTTGAACCAGGATTTTCAAGTTGGAACTCGGGTGCCGCAGTGCGGCCGTCCGGGCTTTTTTACATCACCGTTGCAACGAAAGTAGCAGTGTTATGACCAGCATCAATTACTCAAACCGGTTTGACGCGAATTTCGTGCGAATGGTCGAGGAAGCATCCGAGCAGAGGCTGAGCCAATGCTATCAGTGCGGAAAATGCACAGCCGGATGCCCCTGCACGTTCGCATACGACTATCCGGTCAACCAGATCATGCGCCTTGTGCAATCCGGGCAGAAGGACACCGTCCTCAACTGCAAGGCCATCTGGCTTTGCGCTACCTGCGAATCCTGCACGGCGCGTTGCCCCAACAACATCGACGTCGCCAGAGTGATTGACGTGCTCAGGCACATGGCACGCCGCGAGGACCGTGTGGCGATCAGCGAGGTCAAAAAGTTCTGGGACTCCTTTCTCAAGTCCGTCCAGACCAACGGAAGGCTTTTCGAAACGGGCGTGCTGGCCGGCTATATCGCAAAGACCGGCAGGATCTTCACGGATCTCGACCTCGGACCGCGCATTGCCCCGAAAGGCAAGCTCTCTTTCAGACCGCACAAGGTCAAGGGACAGGCCGAGATCGCACGGATCTTCGAAAGATTCAACAAGGGGGTCATCTCATGATAAAGCAACTCGCCTACTACCCCGGATGTTCCTCGCTCGGGACTTCGCGCGAATACGACATGTCCACCCGTGCGGTCTGTGAACTGCTGGGACTGGATCTCAAGGAGATCCCGGACTGGAGCTGTTGCGGTTCGAGCCCGGCGCACAGCTTCGACCATTCTCTTTCCGCCGCCCTGTCGGCGAGAAATCTCGCCCTTGTCGAGACCATGGGATTGGATATGGTCGCCACCCCCTGCCCCAGCTGTCTTTCGAACCTCAAGACCTCCTCGCACCGGATGCAGCGCGAAACCTTCCGGGACAAGGTGAACCTCCTGTTGGACAAGCCCTACATGGGGTCGGTCAAATCCATGTCCGTCTTGCAGGCCCTCATCGAGCAGGTCGGTACGGACACCATCGCCGCAATGGTTGCCCAGCCTCTGACGGGGCTTAAGCTCGCGCCCTTCTACGGGTGCATCATGAACCGGCCCTCCGAGATCATGGAATTTGACGATCCGGAAAATCCCACGTCCATGGACCGGATTTTAACCGCCCTGGGAGCGGAGGTCGTTCCCTTTCCGCTCAAGGTGGAATGCTGCGGAGCTTCCTACGGAGTGCCCTTCAAGGACATCGTGGCAAAGCTTTCGGGCAAACTGCTCTCCTGCGCCCTGGATGCGGGGGCCGAGGCCGTAGTCGTGGCCTGCCCCATGTGCCAGATGAACCTGGACCTGCGCCAGAAGCAGCTCGCCAAGCCCGCGGGCGTTAATTTCGAAATTCCGGTGGTCTATTTCACTCAGTTGATGGGCTTTGCGATGGGATTGCCCGAATCAAGGCTGGGCTTTGACAAGCTGTGCGTAAGCCCCGCCCTCCTCCTCTCCAGAACACTGGCGGCAGCCAGTTGACAGCTATAGTTGCAGGGAGTTTTTTCTGATGCGGATTGGCGTTTTTGTCTGCCACTGTGGTAGCAACATTGAAGGAACTGTCGATACAGCCGCCGTAGCCAGGGCCGCTCTTGGTTTTCCCGAGGTCGCCCTGGCCACCGACGCGATGTATACATGCTCGGAACCGGGACAGGACGCGATCGTGCAGGCCATACGCGAAAAGGGCCTGAGCGGCATAGTCGTGGCGTCCTGTTCGCCCCGGATGCACGAGAATACTTTCCGGCGGGCCGTGGAACGCGCCGGCCTCAATCGATACATGTTCGAGATGGCCAACATCCGGGAGCACGTGTCCTGGATCGGCAAGGATCGCGAAGCGAATACGAACAAGGCCACCGAACTGGTGCGGATGGCCGTTGAAAAGCTTCGCCGCAACACACCTCTTTTTTCCAACAAGTTCGACGTCACCAAGCGTGTGCTGGTCATCGGCGGCGGAGTCGCCGGCATCCAGGCGGCTCTGGATTGCGCCGAAGGCGGCAAGGAAGTCGTCCTGGTCGAGCGGGAATCGTCCATCGGCGGAAAGATGGCCAAACTCGACAAGACCTTTCCGACCGTGGACTGTTCGAGTTGCATTCTCGGGCCCAAGATGGTCGACGTGGCCCAGCATCCCAATATCAAACTCCTTGCCTGCACGGAATTGAAGAGCGTGGGCGGCTACGTGGGCAACTTTCAGGTCGAGCTCCGGAAGAAGGCCACTTACGTCGACTGGACAAAGTGCACGGGCTGCGGACAATGCATGGAAAAATGCCCGAGCAAAAAGTCCGAGGACCGATTCAACGAGCGGATCGGCGTCACAACGGCCATCAATATTCCCTTTCCCCAGGCCATCCCCAAGAAGGCCGTGATCGACCCCGCGAGCTGTCGCCACTTCCTTAAGGGCAAGTGCGGCGTGTGC
The DNA here is from genome assembly GCA_021372055.1 of Desulfobacteraceae bacterium. Classification (GTDB taxonomy): domain Bacteria; phylum Desulfobacterota; class Syntrophobacteria; order Syntrophobacterales; family Syntrophobacteraceae; genus SbD1. The sequence continues at coordinate 15,256 of JAJFVB010000079.1, forward strand.
GCCAAGGTGTGCCCCACCGGCGCGATCGACTATGAAATGAAGGAAGAAGTCCTCACCGAACAGGTGGGCGCGATTATCGCCGCAACAGGCTACGATGTCTTCGACATTTCAAAAATCGGCGAATACGGCGCTGGCCGGTATCCCGACGTGATAACGTCGCTTCAGTACGAAAGGCTGCTCTCGGCTTCGGGACCTACCGGAGGCCATATAAAACGTCCCTCGGACGGAGCCGAACCGAAGACGATCGTTTTCGTGCAGTGCGTGGGCTCGCGCGACAAGTCGCTCGGCAGGCCCTACTGCTCCGGTTTTTGCTGCATGTACACGGCAAAGCAGGCCATCCTGACCAGGGATCATATTCCGGATTCCCAGGTTTTTGTTTTCTATATGGACATACGCGCTCCAGGCAAGCTCTACGACGAGTTCACCCGGCGCGCCATGGAGGAGTACGGGGCCCGCTACATCCGGGGCCGCGTGGCAATGGTCTACCCCCAGGGCAGCAAGTACATCGTGCGCGGGGCCGACACCCTCCTGGGAACCAATGTTGAAATCGAGGCGGACCTGGTGGTTCTCGCCGCGGGAGCCGAAGCTGCCGCGGGAGCGCCGGCTCTTGCCGAAAAGCTCCGCATCTCGTACGATCCTTACGGTTTCTTCGTGGAAAGCCATCCGAAGCTCCGGCCCGTGGAGACAAACACGGCCGGCGTGTACCTGGCGGGTTCGTGCCAGGGCCCCAAGGACATTCCATCCTCGGTTGCGCAGGGGAGCGCCGCGGCGGCCAAAGTCCTTGCGCTGTTCTCCAAGGACAAGCTGGAAAGCGATCCTCAGATTTCCCGCGTCGACATCAAGCGGTGCGTGGGGTGCGGCAAATGCATTCTCACCTGCCCCTACGGCGCAATCAAGAAGATCGATTTCCGGGGAGAACCCAAGGCCGAGGTCGTGGCCACGGTCTGCCAGGGTTGCGGGATCTGCACTTCCACGTGTCCGCAGGGCGCTGCGCAGCTCGCACACTTTACGGATGATCAAATCCTTGCGGAGGTAAATGCTTTATGTCGGTTCTAACTGGAAAAGAGTTGCGGATAGTCGGCTTTCTCTGCAACTGGTGCTCATATGGCGGAGCCGACACGGCGGGAGTCGGACGATTTGTTCAACCAACCGATCTGCGCATCATCCGCGTCCCGTGCTCGGGCCGCATCGATCCGCTTTTCATCGTGAAAGCCTTGTTGAACGGCGCAGACGGCGTGCTGGTTTCGGGTTGTCATCCCAGGGACTGCCACTACTCCCAGGGGAACTTCTACGCCAGGCGCAGGCTCGAAGTGCTAAAGCACTTCCTTCCCGTGCTGGGCATCGATCCGGCCCGCTTCGAATATACATGGGTTTCGGCCTCCGAGGCGCAAAGGTGGCAGAAGGTCGTCTCCTCCTTTACCGAACGGATTCACAAACTCGGCCCCGCTTCGCGCCTTGAAAACACGGCACTGCCCGATGGGCTCGAAAAACGTTTTGCGGCAATCGCATCCGGAGAGCTTCCCTCCGACGGCAAGGCAGCCACCCGGCTTGAGGAACTCAAGGACCGCATCCACGAATTTTTGCCCGACCTCGACATTGTGATCGGCTGGCAGCGGGGCTTTGACGCACTGCACAACACGCCCCTTTTCATGCGCTCGGCCGAAGATCTCGAGAAACTCGTCTGGGGCCCGCTCAACATCCACAACACGGCGACCTATCTCCCCAGCCTCCGAGGCAAGAAGGTCGGCGTCGTCGTCAAGGGGTGCGACAGTCGCTCGGTGGTCGAATTGCTCCAGGAAAAGCTCGTCGATCGTGAAAACATAGTCGTATTCGGCATGCCCTGCTCCGGAATCGTGGATCTGTCCAAGATCGACCGGGCGCTGCGGGAACGCGGCACCGGAATCGGCCGCGTGCAGGCCGCCGAATGCGGCGAAAAAGGCGTAACGATAAAGGCCGGCGGCCAGGAATACCGCTTTGCTATGGAAGAGGTAGCGGCGGACAAGTGTTTCCACTGCGAGTATCCCAACGCAGTGCTCGCCGACCATTTGATCGGCAATGCGTCGCCTTCTTCCTCGAACGGCAAGATTTCCCGGCAGCTTGCGGCATTCGACGCAATGAGCCTTCAGGAGAGGATGGCGTACTGGCGCTCCCAGATGGACCGGTGCATCCGCTGCCATGCCTGCAGGAACGCGTGCCCGCTCTGCGTCTGCAAGGACCACTGCATCGCACAGAGCCGCGATCCGCACTGGATCAGCCAGGAGGACACCATTACCGAGAAGCTCATGTTCCAGGTGGTCCACGCGGTGCATACCGCGGGCCGGTGCACGGAGTGCGGCGAATGCGAGCGCGCCTGTCCCATGGATATCCCGATCCTGGCTATGAAGCGGCAGATGAACCGCGCTATCCGGGAGCTTTTTGAGTACAAGGCCGGGACAGATCCCGAGGCCGTGCCTCCGCTTCTTGCTTTCCAGGCGGAGGAGAAAAACATACACGAGGGGGTCCTGTAATGACCGGCGCTAAATTTCTGAGCAAAGAAAAGCTTTTGGACTGGCTCGCCGAACTCGGCCAAACCCGCAGGGTTTTCATGCCGGTCGAAGAAGGCGGCAAGATCGTTTTCCGTCCCTGTACGAACGGAGACACGCCCGCTCTTGTGCGGGATGCGTCAGCCTCTCCCAAGGGGGTGGTTTTTCCTTCCAGCGCGGAACTCTTCCGCTACACGAAGACGAAAGCCCGCGGGGGGAAATCTTCCATGGAACTCAAACCGGGCACGGAATTCGAGCCCGCTCTTATTTTCGGAACAAGGCCGTGCGGGGCGCGGGGATTTACGATATTCGACCGCGTGTACACCGGGGGCAAGTTCAACGATCCCTACTACCGCGCAGCCAGGGAAAACACGCTCATCGTAACGCTCGCCTGCGAGGGTCCCGAGAACACCTGCTTCTGCAACTGGGTGGGAAGCGGACCGGACGATCCGACGGGATCGGACGTTCTTGCCACCCCCGTCGAAGGAGGCTTTGTCCTTGAGTCCGTGAGCGAGCGCGGCGAGGCCCTGCTCGAAAGCCCGCTTCTGCAGCCGGCCGAGGCCAGGACCGCCGAGGCCGATTCGGTCAAGTCACGGGCCCGGGCCGAACTGCCGCCCGCTCGGGACATATCGGCCGCCCCGCAGAGCATCAGAGCTCTTTTCGACAACCAGAAGTTCTGGGATGAGGTATCGTCCAAGTGCCTCAGCTGCGGCGCATGCACCTACCTGTGCCCGACCTGCTACTGCTTCACCATAACCGACGAGGACCACGGTGATTCGGGCAAGAGGCTGCGCTCCTGGGACAACTGCATGTCCTATCAGTTCAGCCTCGAGGCGAGCGGTCACAACCCGAGGCCCACGAAAGCCCATCGCCTGCGAAACCGGGTGGGGCATAAATTCAGCTATTACCCGCAGCTTCACGAGGGACTCCTCGCCTGCTGCGGCTGCGGCCGTTGCATCCGAAGCTGCCCCGTGAGCATGGATATCCGCGAGATCGTGCTGGATGCCATCGACCGCGTACAAGCGAAGAACTGCGAGGTGGTCCATGAATAACGCGGCACTGGCCGTCAATCCTTACCTTCCTCAGGTCGCAACGGTTCTGAAGACGGTTCAGGAGACGCCAAACATAAAGACATTTCAGTTGCGGCTGGACGATGAAGAAGCGATGGCCGGTTTTTCCTTCGAGCCCGGACAGGTAGGCCAGCTATCCGTCTTCGGAGTCGGGGAATCAACCTTCGTGATCAATTCCCCGCCCACTCGGAAGGAATACCTCCAGTTCAGCGTCATGCGTTCCGGCGAGGTCACCACACGCCTCCACGGCCTGGTCGCGGGCGACAAGATCGGCGTGCGCGCCCCTCTTGGAAACGCCTTCCCCTATGAAGCCATGCGCGGCAAGGACATCGTTTTCGTCGGCGGCGGCATCGGCATGGCGCCCCTGAGGACGCTTCTGCTGTACATGCTGGATAACCGCAAGGACTACGGGGACATCGTCCTGCTCTACGGAGCCCGCACCCCGAACGATATGGCCTTCAAGGGCGATCTGCCCGAATGGCTCGGCCGGAAGGATATATCCACGACCTTGACGGTGGACGTCGAATCCCTGGGCTGGGAACACAAGGTCGGGCTCATCCCCAACGTGCTGAAGGAGATTCATCCGAATCCGGAGAATTCTGTCGCCATTACCTGCGGGCCGCCCATCATGATCAAGTTCACCCTCCAGGCCCTCCAGGAACTCGGCTTTCAGGACGAACAGATCATCACCACGCTGGAACGACGTATGAAGTGCGGCATCGGGATATGCGGAAGGTGCAACATCGGCACGAGCTACATCTGTGTCGACGGCCCCGTATACACGAACGCTCAGCTCAAGAGCCTGCCAAACGAAATGTAGTATCGCAAGCATCATAAGGTGCGGGGGGCGATCTCCCCCGCACCCCCACGCCGCATTGCGGCTCAAATATGGCCCTGCCGGGGAGGTCTCTCACTTCCCCGGCAGGGCCCCGCGCAGGCCCGCTCTCCGGATTCCGCAGAGTATCCTCTTGGACCCGGTTTTAATTAATATTACATGTCGTATCTGTAGACGAAGGTGATGTCGGCGTGCTCGCCCGTTCCCGTCGCCTGGGAGCGCACGTTCACCGTGTAATAGGAGCATCCGTTCAGGCATGGGGCGGCGGCGGCGGGTTGGGTCTGGATGGTATCTATGATCTTGACCGAAACCGTGTGGTTCGACAGGGTCATGGTGAAATCGGGCTGAGCGGTGGGATCCGGATCTGTGGCAACGGCCTGGGTCGGACAAGCGTAGGTCGTCCACTCCGACTGCGAAACCCAGGAGGCAGTGGGATAGTTCAGCTTTACATGGAAGCAGTGCCCGGAATTAACGGCCGTGCCTGTTCCGATTCCCGGACTCGGCGGAGCGGTCAGGCCGTTTTGCACCAAAAATATGAACATGTCGGCCCCGCCCTTCGCCCCGTCCAATGCGATGGAATAGCTTTGCTCCAGGCGCGCCATTTTCGTTTCGACCGTCACCATCCGAAGCAGAATGGCTATTATGGAAAATCCCAGGGCGACGAACATCAACGTCGTAATCAGGGCAATTCCCTTTTCGTTATTGAGCGTGTATTTCATGGCCCTACTTCAGATTCATGGGTTTGATGGTCAGCGCCAGGATTTTCCACCTGTACTGCAGGTCGTCGCCCGCCGGAGTGAAACTCCTCAGCTGAGGGCTACCCGAGAGCGCGGCGGTGCTCCACGGCTCAAACGTGTAGGTCCCGGCCGCATAGCTGGAATCAAGAGATTTGGCGATATCCGGATCTCCCAGGTTGAGGACGCCTGAAAAGCGGAACTTCGCGGTGGAACCGACATCTCCCCCCCCCTCATGGTAGAGTATGAAGGCTCTGAGCTCGCGCACCTGGCTCTTTATGGTGGCGGCATCCTTGGCGCCCAGACTGGTGGCCCAGGCATCCACGCTGCCGTCGGCGTCGGTATCGAGACCGAAGGCCACCTGGAAATCGCGCACGCAATCGAGAATGGGAGCGGCGCTCCCGACACCGGTTTGCTGATTTATAACGCTCCGGTACAGCGTGTAGCTGCTTGCGGCGCAATTCGACGGGATTTGCCCTGCGACCCGTTCCAGGAAGTAGTCCACCCGGTTGAAAGGCATCCTGTGCGCGCTGGCGCTTGAATCCAGTCCGTAGACAAAGAAAACCGTCTGCGTGCTGAGGCCCGAGCATATGGCCGTTGCGTCGGCATAGTAGCCGGCGGTAGGCGAATCGCCGGAGAACGTATAGCAGGTCCACGCTCCGGAGGAGGCGGGCTGCAGCGCGCCGTTCGCGTCGAGCACGATGAATCTGTCACCGGCCGTAAAATCCATTGTCGAGCTGAGAGAGGTCCCTCCCCAGGGCTTCACCTTCGGAAGGGCCCCCGCTCCGGTTGCCAGAGTGACCATCGACCACTTCTTGCTTACCGGATTGAGCCCCGCGATAGACGATTTGATCGTCAGAACGTCGGAGCCGCCCTGGGCCGTGTTGTTCAAAGAGACCAGAGCGCGAGGCACGCCGGTGGTGGCATCATTGAGGGACGCCGGGTCGTAGGGGCCGGTGCTGTCCGCCTCGGCCTCGCTGTAGGTGGTGCCCGTGGTGAGCGAACTCGGAAGGCCGAAGCCGGCCATCTCGACATCGTAGCGCAGCATCTCAAGGCCGCAGAGACTGGACATATAGCTCTGGGATATCCTGCTCTGGGTCTTGAACCCCCGCAGGAACTTCACATAAGCTACCGTCGCGGACCCCACGATAACCAGGACGATCACCAGGGCCACCATCAGCTCGACTATCGTCATACCTCTCTGGTCTTTCATCGGGTCTGCCTCACAACGGTCTCCAGGAGATACGAATGGGTCTTTTTCTTCAGCGTCCATTGTACGGTTATGGACAGCTTCGTCACCCCGTGGACCGAATAGCCCGAGGCCGGCGTCGTGACGGTATTGACCGTAAAGCTCGCAAGGGATTTCCGCACCTGCATATTGACGGTCTGCGTCGAGGGAATCTTCTGGACGGAGCTGTAAGGCATGTTCCTGGCCTCTTCGGCCACATGCTGGGCAATCTTTATGGCCTCGTTGCGAAGTTCGTTTCCGAGGCTGTGGTTGAGCGCCGTCATCATGCCCAGCACCGAGCCGAGCATGCCGATCGCCAGGATCAGCATTGCGACCAGAACTTCCACGAGCGTAAAGCCCGCCTTATTGCGGAGAACACGTACCAGCATTCAACTTCCCCACGATGATTCGAGTTGCCGAAACAGCAACGCAGTTGATCGACGCACCGGTAGTCGACGAGATGCTGAACGTCAGCGGGTTGTCGGGACTCAAAAATCCCCTGCCGTCGAAACTGACGCTGTTCTGGTCTACCGAGGCCTTTATCGTCCATTTTGAACTCACGGTCGCCCCGACCTGCGCATCCCCGGTGGAACTGATGCTGTCGTTGATATTGCCGTTGCTGTTGCCGTCGGTTCTTACCTGGTAGGCAGTGAATTCCTGCTCGTCTCCCCACCATACTCCCGCCACCACTTTCTGACTGTATGCGGTCAGGCGCGCAAGCTGGAGGTCACTGTAGAGCCGGAGCACCTGGTTTTCGACATCGTGCTTCTGTTTCCATTTGGAAAAGGCGGGCATCCCCCATACCATCAGCAGCATGGAAATGCCGATCACGACCATCAGCTCTGTGAGAGTGAACCCCTTGCCATTCCTCATTTTTCGATCCACTGTATTACAGCTCCGGTCTTGCTGCCCGAGACGCTGGGCGCCACGACCGGGGGAGCATTCTCGGGGGGAATACCCACTGTCCAGGCCGAAGTTCTGTTATCGGTGCTGGCGTCGGTAAAGGACTGCGCGGGATCGAACTTGTTGATCGCGCCGGTTGAGGTCTGCAGGTACACGGTTCCGGTGAGATCCGAAACGGAGTAATTGGCACAGGACGTATCCGAAATGGCCGCGCCGGTGGCGCAGTTGAGCCCCCAGACACGGGTCCTGCCGCCATAGCCGCAGACCTCCGCCGTCGGTTCCGTGGAGGTGAAAAACACCTTATTGCCCGAGACCAGGGAGGGATCGGTTGTCATTCTCTCTCTGAGGTAGGTGTCCTCGGCATCCGAGAGCTTGTACATCCAGCCCGCCTGCTCGAGAAAAGCCGATCCCTTCTGCAGGTTTGCACAGGCGTTGGTGTTGTCGTTCAGGGAGTTTATGTTCGGTCCGCAGGTCCCGTTATACTGGTCGCAAACGAAAGGAATGCCCATGATGTAGTTCCGGCCCGCACTGCCCGCGGGGCCGTAGTCGTCGAGAGGGAAGAAATACCTTCCGGTCCCTGCATATATATACAATTGATTGAAGCACGTGGACACCTCGACTTTTGCCGTAATGGGCAACTGGGCGATATTGGCATAGGTCGAAACGTCGTAGGTCCAGTTCGTCGGGAGCAGCGCGAGTGCCGCGTCGGAGTTATTGGTGTTGATCTTGGCGATGCCGCCCTTCCAGTCCCCCGTATTCCCGCTCGCGGAGTAGCCGTATCCGAAGAAGACAAAATCCGTGTAGTTGTCTCCGTTGACGTCCACACCGCTTGAGAAAAGACGCCCGCCAAAGCCGTTTTTGGTCGTGTTCCCGAAGTCGCGCACGTACACGCTGGAAATGCCGAGGCTCGAATCCAGGCTGAGGACAAACGTCTTGACGTTTTGTATCGAACTGCCGGTGGACGCGTCCGTGGGACCGGAGAGGAACATCACATAATACCTGTCCCCGGTCTTGGTCGTCGAATCCGCCCATTTGTGGATGACGGCAGGCCCAGAATAGGAATAGCCGAGCAGCGGATGGGTGAATTCCCAGAGCAGCTTGGGCGACTCCACGTCGGTTACGTCCAAAGCGTAGTAGGCGGAAAGCCCCGTGCAGGTCGACGGGTTATGGCAGGTTGAGATACCTGTTGCGGAATCGGAGCACTGAGACGGCACGCAGGTGTCCGAGGGCGCCGAGAAATGATTCGCCGTGGCGCAGGTCGTATAGCCGGCGGCGGTACAGTCCTCGGCCTTCGTGCATGACGTTCCATTGGAGATTCCGGTGGACGAGTCGATGCAATACGTGCCGATGGAGTCCAGCGCCCCTCCCCCCATCCTCTGCCCGCCGATGAGGATCGTTCTCGTCACCCCGTTCACGTTCATCTTGGTAATGTAGGGCCGAAGATCGTTGTAGTAGAGGTGACAAATGTTTGGAGGCGGCACCGCAAGGCATCTCAGGAATGGAAGAGAGTTCTTTGGTATGAACGCCCAAAGCTCCTGGCCCGATTCCGAATTCGGTATGCCGGCGAATTTTTCGATCTCATGCTGCGTGCTGTCGACCCCCGTGTTTGTCAGTATGCCGGTTTTGAAGGCGTGCAGCATGCCGTCATTGGCCCCGACAAAGACCACATTTTCTTTTTTCGCGCATGAAGTATAGAGCGTCGAGGTGCAGTCGCTGTCCTGCGAACAGGACTGGGTATTAAAGGATGTCCCGTTCGAACAGTATTTGTAGTCCGTCTGTACTTGAGGAGAGGAGTAGATTATGTCTCCAAGCTTCCATACGTTTTTCCCGCAGCTCGGATAAAGCGGGGTGGCGGCGCAGTCTTCGCTCGCGTTGCACGGCTGGGCATTGTACTCCGACCCGTTGTAGCAGAGCCCCACGGTCCTGCTGCGGCATCCCGTCTTGTCCGTGCCCCGGATATACTCGATGAGGTTTTTGAGAGTGCCCGCATCGTCGGCTCCCGCGAGGCAGGAATCCAGGTTGGCGACGCTGCCCAGAAGGGACGTGCCCGGCGCTATGAGATCCGTATTCGTCGAATCGAAACTGGCCAGGGTTCCGGCCGTGCTTCCGGGGGTGTAGATCCGCCTGTCGGCGGCGGCCGTCTGGAAAAGCACCTTCCCGGCCTCCCAGAGAGGCGAAAGGGCATCGAGCCCGACGGTATCCACGAGCTGGTTGGGATCCCCGCTTGCCGTCGGGTCCGAATAGCGGCTCACCGTCAAACCCGTCTGGCTGTCGAAGTTGAACAACAGGCCGTTGTCCTCGTCAAGCTTCAAACTGTAGTCATGGACGGTGTCTTCCCTGATATTGTTCAGGGTCGTGCTGTTGTAGAACCAGTAGTTGTACAGGTAGCCGGGCCAGCTGATGTCGGTTGAGCCGAAATACTTCGTCGGATAGAAAACGCCCTGAAGCATGTTGGAGCCCATCTGCGTCTGACCTTCGGAGAGTATTGAAATCGAACTCCCGGAGGCAACGCGTCCCAGCAGGTCCGTGGCTATGGTTTCGAGCGCGAGCAGCAACTGGTCCGCACTGTCGGCGTAGTAGGCGTGGCCGGACGAAGTGGCGGTCCCGCCCGCGGCGGCCATTTTGTCAAGGTTGGTTTTTGCCTGGCTGGAAAGCCCCATTCCCAGGACATAGGTTTTTATCGGAAAAGTATAGTTCTTGGTGCCGAGCTTAACGGTCACGCCGGTCTGCAATGCGTTCAGCTGCGTAATGACTTCGGGCAGGATGGAGGACAGGGACGAAGGCATGGTGCCGTCGATCTTCGTGTCGGGCAGGCCGTCCGTGACATAGATGATATAGTTTTTCTGACACGTCAGGGTGATCGGCGTGCTCTTGCCCGTGTAAGTCCCCGCAAAGTAGTTCAGCGCCGACTTCAGGGCGCCCGCCGAGGGCGTGTGTCCGGCATTGACCACATAGGAACAGCTGTTCTTGCTGGTTGTCGTGCAGCTCAGGTAGCCGGCGCTGTCGTTTTCCTTCGGATCGAGCTGATTGACGAGAGCGCTGTATTTCGTCGAATCCGTCAGATCTCCCACGACCGCCTTGATATAGCCCTGCGGCGAAGGTCCCTTGGAGTTGGAAAACCATGTGCGGCCGATATAGTAAAAATCAAGTCTCTGACCGAAATTGTAATAGCCGAGCGACTTGTCCGTGTCCGAGGGTTCGAATGACATAGTATCGAAATAACTGGAGTATCCCGAGAAACTGTTGCTGGTGTTGGTTTTGTTATAGTAATACCTGTACGTTGCATAGGGCGGCCCGTTCGTGGGGCTGTACCATGTACCGGGAGCATCGCTTCCCGCGTAACCGAACATATATTCGCCGCCCATGGCCGAGGAGCTGTACATCGGGTAGGCAGCCTTATAGTAGATGTAGTTGCCCGCGCTGTCCGGATTTGGCGTTCGCTGCGTCTTTGGATAGATAAGCGGGCAGTACGTGGTCCGGAGCGTCCCGTTCACGGCCGAATTCGATATGATGGTGTCCGTAAAGCTTGCGGTGACGTTCGGGCAAGCCGCCTCGCAGGCGCTCTTTGCCGTCGCGTCTCCCGTAATGCAGTATTCGACGCAGGCCGACGGCGGATCCGCGCAATAGGAATTGGAGTCATACGAGA
>JAJFVB010000098.1 GCA_021372055.1 Desulfobacteraceae bacterium
GGGAACGTTTTCCTGCTATCGCGGGAAGGGCTGCCAGGTCTGCAACGAAACCGGATACCGGGGACGTATCGCACTCTACGAGGTCATGCCGATGCACGACCAGATCCGGGAACTCGTGCTTATGGGAGCCTCCGCCGCCGAAATCAAAAAAGAATCGATCCGGCTCGGCATGCTCACCCTGCGCAGGAGCGGGATCAACAAGCTCAAGCTGGGAGTCACATCTCTTGAGGAAGTCATCAGATCTTCCGCCAAGGATTGATCGGTAGAAAGCCCCGGATGGACGGGTCGGATTCGTTTTCGCGTGATTTCCCGGACAGGCTCCATTCAGGCGCGGACATATACGGCGAAAGACCGGCAGGACCCGGTCGTTTGGCCGCTTCCTAATGATTCCCCCCGCAAGGGTCGGCGCTTCCGGCTGCCGGCCAACGGCCCCGGCCGTGGCGCCAAAATGAGCCGCGCAGCGGCGTGGGGGTGTGGGGGGCGAGCTCCCCACGCTTTTCAAAAGCGTTCTGGTACATTCTTGAACGCGAATGCGGGAACGATCTGCAGATTTGTTTGGACCGGAATTTGCATAGCACTACGGTGTTTACACTCCCGATCACTCTTTTGACACCATAGGAGAAGTGAAATGCCGGTTTATATATGGAACGGCACCGATCGCGCCGGGAAAAAGCAAAAGGGCGAAATCGATACCGATAACCTCTCCCTGGCCCGCCAGTTGGTGGCCCGCAAGGGAATCGTGGTCAAGAACATCCGCCAGAAGCCCAAGGATCTTTCCGACTACCTGCCGGCCCTGGGCGGCAAGGTCACCGACAAGGACGTGGTGGTGTTCGTGCGCCAGTTTGCCACCATGATCGATGCAGGCCTGCCTCTGGTGCAGTGCCTTGAGATCCTGCAGGAGCAGCAGAGCAACGCGAATTTCAAAAGGGTCATCCGTCAGATCAAAAAGGACGTTGAGGAGGGAGCAACACTTTCCGACGCCGTGAAGAAGCATCCGAAGGTTTTCGATTCGCTTTTTCACAATCTCGTCGCCGCGGGAGAGATCGGCGGTATCCTCGACGTCATCCTGAACAGGCTCGCAGCCTACATCGAGAAGGCCGCCAAGCTGAAGAAGAAGGTCAAGGGGGCGATGACCTACCCCGGCATCGTCATAGGGATCGCCATCCTTGTCGTTGCAGTCATCCTCATCTACGTTATTCCCGTTTTCAGCCAGTTGTTCCTCGACGCGGGAGCGCGTCTGCCTGCAATGACGCTATTTGTCATCAACATGAGCGAATTCGCCCAGAGCTATGTCCACTGGATGATCCTGGGCATTGTCATACTCGTTTTCGCGTTCAAAAAGTTCAGACAATCCCCGAAAGGCAGAGCCATCACGGACCGCCTTGTTTTGCGCGCTCCCGTCTTCGGCATGCTCATCAAAAAGGTTGCCGTGGCCCGGTTCACCCGCACCCTGGGAACCATGCTGTCGAGCGGCGTGCCGATCCTTGACGGCCTCGATGTCGTTGCCTCCACCGCCGGGAACACCGTGGTCGAAAAAGCCATCCGGGACGCCAGGCACGCCATTTCCGAAGGCCGCCCCGTCGCGGAGCCTCTCGCGGAAACGGGGGTCTTCCCGGCGATGGTCACTCAGATGATCGCCGTGGGCGAGGCGACCGGCGCGCTCGACACCATGCTGGGAAAGATAGCCGACTTTTATGACGAGGAAGTGGATAACGCCGTCGGAGCTTTGACATCCCTGCTCGAACCCATGCTGATCATGTTTCTCGGAGTGACAATCGGCGGACTTCTCGTTGCCATGTACCTGCCGATCTTCCAGCTTGCAGACGTTGTGGGAAAGTAGAGGACGTGGGAGCGCCCGCCAAACCCGAGCAAAGCGGCAGGTCCGATGACGGTCTGATGCGGGGCAAGCTCAAAAAGCTTCTTCTTTTCCGGCTGATGCTGGCCGTCTTTTTTCTCGCGCTCACGCTTGCCGTGCAGGGCCACAGGAACGAAGACCTCCTGGGGGCAAAGCTTCTGCCCCTCTATGTCTTTTCCTGCATCCTCTTTCTTTTTACGATTATCGGGAGCCTGAGCCTCCAGCGCTTCAAAAGCCTCGTTGGCTTCGCGTGGTGCCAGCTTCTCTTCGACATAGGCGCCGTCACCGTTCTGGTCTATCTTTCCGGCGGGATCGAAAGCCCTTTCGCGTTTCTCTACCTTCTCGTTATCGTCAGCTCCGCCCTTCTGCTCTACCGGAGGGGAAGCCTGCTGACGGCGTCGGCATGCAGCCTGACCTACGGGCTTTTGCTCGACCTGCAGTACTTCGGGTGGATCTCGCCGCTCAGGATCGTTGACGAGAGCGCGCAGGCGCGTCACAGCGGAGTCTATTTCTTTAATCTCCTCATATATATCGCCGGGTTTTACCTCGTCGGCTTTCTTGCCGGATATCTGGCGGAGGAACTGCTCAAGTCCAGCAGGACGGTGCGCGAGCGCGATCGCGATCTGAGACATCTGGGGGCCCTGCACAGGAGCATCGTGGAAAGCATGACGAGCGGTCTTCTGACCATCGATCTGCAGGGCCGCATCATGTTTTCGAATACCGCGGGACAGGAGATTCTCGGACTCGACCGGGGGCGGATAGAAGGCCACTCGCTCGATGGGCTTTTCGCCTCGGTAGCCGTCCCCCAACTCCCGCCGGGCGCCCTCGCGCAAGGCAGATCCCCGGCCAACCGGGCCGAGACGCTCTACATCCATCCTTCGGGCCGGACGATGAGCATCGGCTACTCCCATTCCCTGCTCACAAATGAAACCGGAGAACCCTCCGGCTGGGTTTTCATTTTTCGGGACCTTACCCGCATAAAGGAAATGGAAGAGCACATTCAGCGCACCGAACACCTCGCGCTCGCCGGGAAATTTGCCGCGGAAGTCGCCCACGAGATTAAGAATCCCCTTGCGGCAATGAGCGGCGCGGTTCAGATGCTCCGGGAAGAACTCAATAGCGAACCCATCCAGTCCAGGCTGATGGGAATCGTTCAAAGAGAAATAGCGCGCATTAACGAACTCGTGACCGATTTCCTCTGGCTGGCCAAAGGCTCGCCCAAGCCCGGCGAAGTCGAAACCGTGCAGGTCTGTCCCGCCATCGAGGAGATTCTCGCCCTGCTCAAGGCGAAAAACAGGATCACCTCCTCCCACGCGATCCGGACCGATTTCCGCGACCGTCCCTCTCTGCTCTTCGACCCGAACCGCTTGCGGCAGATTCTCTGGAACCTTTTTTTGAACGCGCTGGAAGCCATGCCGGAGGGTGGAGAGCTTCTGATCGCGGCATCGGTCGAAGGAATCAATGAATCGGAGACATCGGTTGCCCGCATCGATATCGGGGACACCGGATGCGGGATTGCGGAGGAGGTTAAGGGAAGGATCTTCGATCCCTTCTTCACCACAAAGGGCAGCGGAACGGGGCTGGGCCTGAGTATCGTATACCGTCTGGTGCAGGAATCAGGCGGCCGCATAGAAGTCAACCCGCGTCCTTCCGGCAACGGAACGGTCGTTTCACTTTTTTTTCCCCGTCAGATTCTTTTCTCTTGCCAAATGAGCAGCGGATGATTAAAAGCACTCACTGAAGGTGAGTGCTAATATGAGGGCAGGTGCTCACGATCGCATCCGCTGCCCTAAATTCCTGTAAACAAGCGAAAGGAGTCACTAATGAATCTCAGGCCCCTCAACGATCGCGTTGTCGTAAAACGCATGGAAGAGGAACAAAAGACCGCAGGCGGCATCATCATTCCCGATACCGCAAAGGAAAAGCCTATCCAGGGCGAAGTCATCGCGGCCGGTAACGGCAGGGTCATGGAAGACGGCACCAGAAAACCTCTGGATGTCAAAAAGGGCGACCGCGTCCTTTTCGGGAAATACGCAGGGACGGAAATCACCGTCGAAGGCCAGGAAGTACTGATCATGCGCGAAGATGATATTCTCGCCATTGTCGAATAATTGAGTCCCAAGGCCGCAAAACTATAGTGGAGGAAATTTCATGGCTAAACAGTTGGTATACGATACCAAGGCACGCGAATACCTGCTCAACGGCGTAAATGCGCTGGCCGATGCAGTCAAGGTTACACTGGGCCCCAAGGGCCGTAATGTTGTCATCGAGAAGAGCTTCGGCGGTCCGACGGTGACGAAGGACGGCGTAACCGTGGCCAAGGAAATCGAACTCGAAGACAAGTTCGAGAACATGGGCGCACAGATGGTCAAGGAAGTCGCAAGCAAGACGAGCGACGTGGCCGGCGACGGGACCACCACAGCGACCATTCTCGCGCAGTCCATTTACTTTGAAGGCTCCAAGCTGGTGGCCGCCGGTCACAATCCCATGGCTATCAAGCGGGGCATCGAAAAGGCGGTTCAGGCCGTAGTAGCGGAACTGAAGGCCATCAGCAAGCCCACCAAGGACCAGAAAGAAATCGCGCAGGTCGGCACCATTTCCGCGAACAACGACTCCACCATCGGCAACATCATCGCCGAAGCCATGAACAAGGTCGGTAAGGAAGGCGTTATCACCGTCGAAGAAGCCAAGTCGATGGAAACGACCCTGGAAGTGGTCGAAGGCATGCAGTTCGATCGCGGCTACATTTCCCCTTATTTCGTGACCGACCCCGAGAAGATGGAAGTCATCCTCAACGAACCGATGATCCTCGTAAACGAGAAGAAGATCAGCAACATGAAGGACCTTCTGCCGGTTCTCGAGCAGATCGCGAAGATGGGACGCCCCCTTCTGATCATCGCTGAAGACGTCGAAGGCGAAGCCCTGGCGACCCTGGTTGTCAACAAGCTGCGCGGCACCCTCCAGGTCTGCGCCGTTAAGGCCCCCGGTTTCGGCGACCGCCGCAAGGCAATGCTCGAAGACATCGCCATCCTCACCGGCGGACAGGTAATCAGCGAAGAAAAGGGCATCCGTCTTGACAGCGTAACGATGAACGATCTCGGCCGCGCGAAGACAATTCGCCTCGACAAGGACAACACGACAATCGTCGACGGCGCCGGGGACCGCAAGATCCTCGAAGCACGCGTACGGCAGATCCGCACTCAGATCGAAGAGACCACGAGCGATTACGATCGCGAGAAGCTGCAGGAAAGACTTGCCAAGCTGGTCGGCGGCGTGGCGGTCATCAGTGTCGGCGCTGCAACCGAAACGGAAATGAAGGAAAAGAAAGCCCGCGTGGAAGACGCACTGAACGCGACCCGCGCCGCAGTGGAAGAAGGCATCGTTCCGGGCGGCGGCGTGGCATACCTGCGCACCCTGCCCTCCCTGGACAATCTGAAGCTTGAAGGCGACGAGAAGCTCGGCGTGAACATCATCCGCAGAGCCCTTGAAGAGCCCGCACGCCAGATCGCGGCCAATGCCGGCGAAGAGGGTTCCGTCATCGTTTCGAAGCTCAAGGAACAGTCCGGGGCTTTCGGCTTCAATGCCGATTCCGGCGAGTTCGAAGATCTGATCGAAGCCGGCGTGATCGACCCGACAAAGGTTACCCGCACGGCGCTGCTCAATGCGGCAAGCGTTTCGGCCCTCATGCTCACCACCGAGTGCATGATTTCCGAACTGCCGAAGGAAGACAAAGGCGGTCCTCCGATGGGCGGCATGCCTCCGGGCGGCGGCATGTACTAGGCCGCGGCAGCCGGTTGCACGAAGCTGTATGATGATACATCAACCCCCTCTCCCCTCCGGGAGAGGGGGTTTTTTGTCTCTCGGCGCAGACCCGGTCGCAAAAGGATTTGAATTCAGTCCCGATCTCCTCCTATAATAAGCAGATTTCATTATTGGGTTTCCGGGATTTCACTTTCAGGCAGCTCTCACCATCGTAATTCGTTCGAGCACAAACCCGAATCACTCTTATGTTTGGCAATGATGCTTTCGCCACGATCCAAGAGGCTATCAATGCGGTTGCTGCTGGCGGAACGGTCAATGTTGCGGCTGGGACGTATGCAGAGACCTTGACAATCGATAAGCAGATAACTCTGCTAGGTCCGAATTCTGAAATCAAT
>JAJFVB010000102.1 GCA_021372055.1 Desulfobacteraceae bacterium
TCCTTCGGCTTTTCCAGCACCAGGGCGAGCAACTTTGCGGACTGGGGCAGCCGCGCCTGGTCGTGGGGACCCACGGTCAACTGGCCGTTGTTCGATGCCGGCCGCATACGGTGGAATATCGAAATCCAGAATGCGGCTCAGGAACAGGCTTTGCTGACCTATGAACAGACAATTCTCACGGCGCTCAAAGACGTCGAAACGGCCCTGGTTTCCTACTCGAACGAACTCGAGCACAACAAGTACCTTGCGGAAGCTCTTGAGAACAACCGCAAGGCGGTGGACATTTCGACCCGGCTCTACGTCGAGGGCAAAACGGACTTCCTGAACGTGCTCACGGCCCAGCGCTCCCTTTTCGTTTCGGAGGACGCCCATGCCTCGAGCACAAGGGCCCTGACCACGGACCTGATAGCTCTGTACAAGGCGCTTGGAGGCGGCTGGGAAAGATTCGAGAGTGCCGAGGCGAGGTAGCGGCAGGGATTTACGCAGCGCCGGTCGCCTGGCTGCACGCGCCTGCGCGTATGGCCAAACCTGAGGGGGCCGGGGGAAATCATTTCCCCCGCTCTTTTCGGTTGATTCCGCCCCGGCTATGCCAGGACGGAAACCGCGCGATCGATGAGCTTTGCTATGGGGAGCCGCTGCGGGCAAAGTATCTCGGCCCTTGTGTAGTCGACGCTCAGAAGCCCCTCCCGGACTTGTCTCGGAATCTCGGCAAAACAGGCCCGCGCCCGGTCCACATCCCCGTAGCTGTTGTGGTACATGAGAAACCGCATGATGTCTCCCACCGGGACATCCCCGGCCAGAGCCGATTCGCAGATGTTCCTGCATCCGGCGCAGTAGCCCGTGGCGGTTTCTTCGGCGTAGCGGTCCAGGAGCCGGATGTCTTCGGCGGTGAGCTTGGTCCGGT
This sequence comes from Desulfobacteraceae bacterium, assembly GCA_021372055.1. Lineage (GTDB taxonomy): Bacteria > Desulfobacterota > Syntrophobacteria > Syntrophobacterales > Syntrophobacteraceae > SbD1. The sequence goes on from JAJFVB010000102.1 coordinate 905, forward strand.
TTAATGCTGCCGCGATGTTCGACATAAGGATGGTCATGTTCGGCATCTGGGAGCAGATGCTGGCGATGTTGGGCTCTTCCCAGACGGCTTTGAGCTTGGCCTGTGCGTCGGTGAAACCGGCCTTGACGAACCGGCCCGCCATCTGGAGTTCCGTTTCCGATTCCATCGAGACCTGGCCGCCGCCCTGGGTTTTCATCGCGGTGATGCCGATGCCGGCCTTGCTGCACGCTTCAACCGCCTCGCGCATCTTGTCCGAGCGCATGATCCGGTAATTGTATGTCACCATGATCCCGTCGATCCAGCCGAGTCCGGCGGCCTTGGTCATGAGTTCTTCCATGTTGCTGTGAGCGCTGAAGCCGAAAAACCGGATCTTGCCCTGGGCTTTGGCCTTCTCCGCCCAGGCTTTGGTCTCCTTGTTGATCTCGCCTATGCCGGTCATCCCGTGAATGAAGTAGAGATCGACGTGATTGGTGTTCATTTTCCTGAGGGACCTTTCGAGCAATTCGGTCATTCCTTTGGGGTCCCGCCTGTCGGATTTGGAAACGAGAAAGATCTTCTCGCGGTTTTCCGGATATTTCTTTAGAAATTGCCCGATGCCGAGTTCGGAGTTCCCGCCTTCGTAGCAGTCGGCGGTGTCCCAGTAGGTCACGCCCCACTTGAGGGCCTGTCGCAAAAGGAGCTGATTTGAGGGAATATCGAACATCCCGCCCAAAGACAGGCAGGAGACCTTGACCCCGGTTTTGCCGAATGGCCTCACCGGGATTTCATCGGGCCGAGCGGCTTTCTCGTCTTCGCCTTCCGCGGCGGTGGAGATCCGGGGAGAAAGAAGCGCAGCCGAGCCCGCGCCGGCTAGGCCGGCAAGTCTGAAAAAATCCCTCCGCGAGTAATCTTTTCCGTCACTCATGGGTGTCTCCCTGCAAGAGTTTTTGCCTGTATGCGTTCCGTTTGCGTTCAGGACGGAATGCGGCCCGGCGCGTTTGCATGGTGGGAAAATCGTTGCCCGGCGGAATCCCGAACGCGGCCCGCGCCACAGACGGCGTGTCCTCCCCCTTGCGCTGTCCGCGTTATTTCAGCAGGAGCGAGTGGTTCTTGTGCCGGGTCTCGCCTTCGGCGCTCACGCGTATCGCCCGCAGGCCGCTGACCGGGCATTCGTGCTCGCATATTCCGCACCCGATACACCGCTCCGGGTCGACCTGCGGGATCTGGAGCCGCACCTGTATTTCCGCCTTCTTCAAAGTCTCGGGGCTGCTCCCTGCGGGCAGTTCAGATTGAAGCGCAATGGAGCTTTCCGTGTTCCCCGAAATGCGGACCCGCGTGCGGGCCGGGTTGTCAACAAAGAGGTAGTAGTCCCCCGTGCCGTAGCGTCCGTTGCGAAGAGGGGCCGTACCGAGGACGACGAGCCTGGGGGATACCTTCGCGATGTCGAGATTCCCGGTTTGAAGGGGAGTGAATATCTCCCTTACGGTTATCGCCTTGGGGCTGACGGGACAGTTTTCCTGGCAGACGATGCACGGCTTGTCCATGGCCCACGGCAGACAGCGGCCCCGGTCCACGAAAGCCGTGCCGATCCGGATCGGGCCGGTGTGTTCGAATGAGCCTCGGCCGAGTTTTTCGTCGATGGACAGGGGGCGGATGGCGGCCGTCGGGCATATCTGGCCGCACGCCGTGCAGTTGAGCTGGCAGCCGCTGGTGCCGGTCCGGAAGTTCAGCTTCGGGGTCCAGATTCCTTCGAGTCCGCGTTGCCATTCATCCGGCTGGATTACATTGGTGGGGCAAACCCGCGCGCACTGGCCGCACTTGATGCAGCGGTTCAGGAAGTCGGCTTCGGTGAGCGATCCGGGCGGGCGGACGAGCGCGGGATCGTAGTTCGCACCGAGCTTTCCATCGAGCCGCAGAAGCGGAATCGCGGCGATTCCGGAAAGAGATGCGACGACGAATCCCCGGCGCGAAAGGTTCGGCGAAACAATTTCGCCCTGCTCGGAACGAAACGTATTGTAGCCGATCACGTCGTCTTTGCAGGTGTAGAGGCAATTCATGCATAGCACGCATTCGGGAACGCGTATTACCCGGCCCGGGTCGCAGGCGCCTTCGCAGCGGGAATCGCAAAGCCGGCAGTCGCGGCATTCGGAATTTTTCTTTCCGACCCGCCAGAGTGCGAATCTGCCGAGGACGCCGTAGAGCGCGCCGAGCGGGCAGACAATCCTGCAGTAAAAGCGCGGCACGACAAGGTTGAGAAAGACGGCCGAGAGAAAAATCAAACCGATCAGCCATGCGCCGTCGTAATGCCTCTGGGCGTTCGATGCGATATGGACTGACGAATCCGCGAAGGGAAGCAGGACGAGGTTGACCGACCGGTGCATGAGGGGAATGGGATCGAGCAGTCCCGTCATAAGCGAGGAGGCGACGGGGCCGTCAATCTTGAGCAGGTAGCCCGCGGCGGTCCAGAGGGCGAGAAGCGAGAAAAAAAACGTCAGGAGCGAATTGGACCTGCGGGATGCGACCGATGCCGCCGTAAGGCCGAAAAGGGAGATCACGAGAGCGCCGATAATCCAGGCGGGGGCCCACCGTGCCGAGTCTGCAAGGCTTATCAACAAGGACCCCGCAGTTGCGGACAAAAGCGCCGTCAGAACGTAGTACTTTATCTTTTGTGCCCCGAGGGGGCGGTTGGCCGCAACCCTGTCCTTAATCGTCCTGTTCCGTGAGCCGAGATAGCCGACGAAGTGATGGAGCGATCCGAAAGGACAGACCCAGCCACAGAAAAAGCGCCCGAGAAGCAGGGTGAGCGCGATTGTCGCGAGCGCCCATATGAGTCCGGCATAAATCGTCCGGGTCGTCAGGAGCGTTCCGAGGGCGACCAGAGGATCGAGTTGCAGGAACCAGTTCACCGGCCAGCCGCGGAGCTGCCAGAAAGAGATGCCGAACGTGCTTGCGATGCAGAACCAGATGAAAAGAGCGAAGAAGAATATCTGACTTATTCGCCTGACGGTTGTGATTCTCATGAATCTATTCTACCCGATGTTTATGCGCTTGGGGCTGAGATGTTCGATGTCGGCGGTTCCAAGTCCGGCTTCTTCCGCTTTGCCTATGAAGGGCAGGTCCGAGGGTTTCCTGCCCAGAAGAGCCGCCCCCGCCGCATCGGCCGCCACCTGGTCCGTGCTGACGATCATGGTGTTGGTCGGCTTGAGGTCGGAGACCGAACCTCCGGTCGGACCGTTGGAAACCATCGACATGGTTCCGTCCAATATGACAATGGTGGGCTGTATCATCAGCGCGAGGTCTTTTATGAACGTGTGGATATCCTGGTGGAAAATGTTTCGCCTTCCACCGATGAAGCCGTACCAGTTTTTCATGGTCATGGATGCGCCGCTGCGATTGTGATCCTTGACGGGGCAGATGCCGATGAGTTTTGTTGCGCTCCGCAGGGGAGCGAGCAGCACGGGCCAGTCCTTGATGAGATTCGATCCCGGGATGGTTATTTCCTGGAAAAGCGAGTCCCTGGGCAGGATCGTCCGCACTCCCGAGGACTCGGCCGCTTCCGCAAGTCCCGTCAGGGCATAGCAGCTTGACGGATCGTTTATCGTATTGTCGGCCATGGCGACCGAAGCCGCCCCGGCATGGAAGCACAGTCTTGCGACCTCCGCCAGCAGGTCCGGGTTGGTCGTCGCACAGAGGGTGGAAGGAGTCGCGAATGCCGCGTTCACCTTGATCAGCACCCGGTCGCCCTTTTTAATGAAGGCTTCGATGCCCCCGATGGCCTTGAGGCCCGCGTTGACCGTTTTCACCCGGTCGGTTCCCGTGACGATGGCGATATGCTTGCCCGCTTCGGGAACGGAAAAATCCGGCAGGGCAAGAGCGGACTTGCCGGTTGTGCCGCCCGGCCCTTCGGGATCGTACAGAAAGTAGCCGAGCGCTCCGGTCGCGGCGACCGCCAAACCAGCCTGAGCCGTTCGCTTGAGAAAATCCCGCCTCGCCATCCTGGTCTGAAACGGGGTTTTGACGCAATCCCTTTTCATCGCTTACTCCACAAGCTTCCTGTAAAGGCGCGAAGCGATCTCGACCGCGCTCTCCCTGGTTTCCGCTTCATGGGTCCCGGCAAAAAAAGGACCCTTGTGCAGGACGGTTTCGAAGGTATCGTATACCTGATAGAGTTTCGAGTTCGGGATTCCCGGCACGGGGCCGATCTCGGAGCCGCCGTTTTCGATCAGGAAACGGCCGTAGGCTTCGGCCAGTCCGGCGGCCTCCCCCGCGTTTTCCCGTTTCGACACGAATGCGGTTACCTGCAGCGCGCCCATTTCATAGTTGGCCGTATAAACCCGGTTGAGCTCGCTGAACCCGAAAACATCGCTCATGTGGAGCGTGACGCTTCCCGCGTCGAGCGATTCGGGCGGGAAGAAACCGGCCGTATCGGGTTTGCGCGTATTTTGCTGCGGGTCCGATCCGACAAGGTTTTCCGCCAGGGCGAGCATCTCATCCCCCATGTTCGGAGATGAGGAAACGATTTCCACGTATTTGGATCCGTTGATGAAAAAGACGGCGTCTTCGGTCTTGTATGCCGCTGCGCCGAGGTCGAAATCTTGTCCTTCTTTTCTCTTCTGGACGGTGTAGACCGAAAAGGCGTTGCCGGCTTCTCCCATGTCGTAGACGTAGAGCTCAAGCCAGCTCTTCGCGTCGGACCTCTTTGCGAAGCGGCTGCTGGTGAGGCTTGCAAAGCCGCTTGAAAGGTAGAGTTCGGCCTTGCCGTCTATTTTGTCCGAAAGCGTCTCGGCATTGAAAGTCTGCGAAGGCCCCATCGGGACGAGGCTTTCCGGGAGAAAGGACGGAGCGGCGGTTTCCGACGGGGCCGGAAGCGAGATGCGGGCGGGCGCTTTTTCTTCCTTTGCCTTCATCGCTGTAAAGTAGGAGGGATCAAACCGGGACTGCACGGAATAAATCGTTGCGGCTATGCCCGCCAGCGCGATCAGGATCAGCAATCCTATGCAGGTTTCGGCTGTTCGCGCACGTCTCATTGTTCACTCCAGGGCATGGGCCTTGCGGATGGAAAATCGTAAAAGATAATGAGAATTTGACGCCGCGAATCATATCAAGGCGCAAATGAGGAGACAAGGGGCGGTGCAACGAGAAATGAAATTGTCGGACCCCCCGCTGCCGGAAAGGCCGGACAAAGGGCGGCCGCCGAAAAAATTGCCCCGCTAGGGTCTCCAATTCCTTGCGCTGGCCGAGGTTTACGCGGGGGCCTCATCCAAAAGTTCCATTTAGGTGTTTTCTGCCGGAAAAATCTCTAGTTTTCATGAAAAGGTTTATGATATGGAATTCAGCTGATAATACATTGGCGCATCGCAGCCGACAACACCCCGGTAGCCACGATATTGGAGCCCTGCAACAGTTTCCTTTATTTTCCTGGGAATCCCGGAGCGAGTCGAAATACGCGAACCTAATGAGGAGAACGGAAACATGTGTATGTCTTTCATGCCGGTCCGGGCATCTATCAGGGCTTTGCCGGAGCTGCAGCTCAGGGGGCTGAAATGGACCGTTGCGCATGCCTACAACAATTCCCCGTTTTACAGAAAAAAGCTCGACGATGCGGGCGTTAATCCCTCGCGGATTCGTTCGCTCGACGACATCGTGCGCCTGCCTCTGCTTACGGCGCAGGACCTGCGGGAGGACTACCCGTTCCCGTTGCGCTCGGTCCCCTTCGAGAAGATCGTCCGCATTCATGCCTCTTCGGGCACGACCGGGAAGCGCAAGGTCCTCTGCTACACGCAGAAGGACATCGACGACTGGGCCGATATGTTCGCCCGCTGCTACGAGATGGCCGAGCTGACCAGGGAGGACCGGGTCCAGATTGCGGTGGGCTATGGGCTCTGGACCGCGGGCGTCGGCTTCCAGATGGGTTGTGAGCGTTTCGGGGCCCTGGTGATTCCGGTCGGTCCCGCGAACGCCGAAATGCACTGCCAGTTGCTGGAAGACATGCAGAGCACGGTGTTTTGCTCGACCGCTTCCATGGCCCTGCTCATGGTCGAGGAGATCGAGAGGCGGGGCATCCAGGACAGGATAGCGCTCAAGAAGTTCATATTCGGGGCCGAGCGGCACAGCCGCAGGATGCGCCAGAGAATCCAGGAGATAACAGGAGCCGAGCACCTGTTCGATATTCCCGGACTGACGGAACTCTACGGTCCCGGCATGGGCCTCGAGTGCATGGCCCACGAGGGCGTGCACTACTGGGCGGACTACTACATCCTGGAAATACTCAACCCGGAGACCCTCGAACCCGTACTGCCGGGCGAAGTCGGCGAGATGGTAGTTACGACGCTTCGCAAGGAGGGCTCTCCTCTCATCCGGTACCGCACGCGCGACCTTACGCGGTTCATCCCCGAACCGTGCCGTTGCGGCAATTTGCTGCCGCGCCACGATCATATTCTCGGCCGCTCCGACGACATGTTCATCTTCCGCGCCGTAAATATCTACCCGGGGCAGATAGAGCACGTGCTCGCCCAGATTCCGGGCGTCGGGAGCGAATATCAGGTCCACCTCTTCCGCCGGGAAGACGGCCGCGACATCATGCATGTGAAGGTCGAAGCGCGTCCGGGCAACGGTTCCCCCGATGAAGTGAGCCATCTTGCCGAAGAAATCAACACGGAGTTCCGCAGGCAAATCATGGTGAGGGCGCAGGTGGAAATAGTCGAATACAACACCCTGCCGCGCTCCGAGCGCAAGAGCAAGCGCGTCTACGATCACCGGACCGACGATTGATGGCGGCCGACCGATAAAGAACGGGGGGAATCGATTTCCCCCCGTGCCTTCCGGAATTCATTATCTGGAACTCACCCCTTTATACGGAGGAACAGGAGATGGTCTCTGGAAATGCGGCGAAATGTCTGATTGCGATCTTTGCGGCCGGTTTGCTGCTGATTGCTCCTCAGCAGGGAAGGGCCGAGGAACCGGTCAAGATAGGCGCATTTTTCGCGCTTTCCGGCCCTGCGTCCTCGATTGGGGAACCGACCCGCCTTGTTGCGCAGATGGTTGTCGCCAAGATCAACAAGGAAGGCGGCGTTAACGGCAGGCCCCTGAAACTCGAAACGGGCAACACGGAAAGCGATCCGACAAAAGCCCTGATCGAGGCCAAAAGGCTCATCGAAGAGGGCAAGGTTGTCGCTCTCATCGGTCCGACCAGGACCGACGAAGGCATGGCGGTAAAGCCCTACATAGAAGACTCGGCCCACGTTCCCATCCTTATGACCATCGGCGGGGACCCGGTGATTGCGGGCGGCAAATTCGGCCCGTTTGCCTGGACCTTCAAATCGCCTCAAAGGACTTCGGTCGCTGTCAAGAAGCTCTACGAATACGCGAAGGGGCAGAATCAGAAAAAAATCGCCCTGCTCACCGCAAGCGACGGCTTCGGCAAGGACGGCCTCGGCTGGCTCGACAAGCTTGCGCCCGAATTCGGCCTCGAGATCGCGGCCCGCGAATCGTTCAACGCCACCGACACCGATATGACGCCTCAGCTACTCAAAATACGGGCGAGCGGCGCTCAGGCGATTATCTGCTGGACCATCGGACCGGCGGGGGCGCGCGTGGCGAAAAACGTAAAACAGCTTGCCGTGGCCATTCCGCTCTACCAGTGCCACGGGCAGCCGGACCCCAAGTACGTCGAACTGGCGGGTGATGCGGCAAACGGCACCATCATGCCCTCCACCAAGGTGATGGTGGCCGACCAGCTCTCCGACTCCGACCCGCAGAAGAAGGTGATCCAGGAGTTCATCCGGCTCTACAGGGATGAGTACCATTACGACAAGCAGTATCCGATAAACACGCATTCCGGCTACGCCTGGGACGCGATCTACATGGTGGCCAACGCGGTTGCGAAGGTTGGGACGGATCCGGCCAAGCTGAGAGAGGCCGTCGAGTCGACGAAGGATTACGTCGGCGTGAGCGGGATCTACAGCCTTACGCCGGAAGATCATAACGGGCTCGGGACGGACTCGCTGGTCATGGTGAAGGTGGAAAACGGCAAGTGGGTGCTCCTGAAGTAGCCGCAAAAGCGGCGTCGCGCCGCTTTTGCTTCCAGTTTCCGCTTTGATGCGCGAGGTCCGATGCGTTTGCTGGACGGAAACTTCCGAAAAATCCTCGTGCGCTCCACCAACTGGATAGGGGACGCCGTAATGACCACCCCCGCAATGGGCGCGGTCCGTTCGGCGTTCCCTTCGGCCGAGATCGTTCTGCTCGCCAATCCCCTTGTCTCCGAACTCATGTCGCCGCACCCGTACTGCGACCGGGTGATAGTCTACGACAAGAAGGGACGCCACGGGGGAGTGCGCGGATTGTGGCGTCTGTGCGCCGGTCTTGCCCGCGAACGCTTCGATCTGGCCGTCCTTTTCCAGAACGCAATTGAAGCCGCGATCATCGCGAGATTGGCCCGGATACCGGTGCGGGCGGGCTACTCCACGGACGGACGAGGGTTCCTGCTGACACATTCCGTTCCGGTGACCCGGGAGGTCCGCAGTCTCCATCACACGGCCTATTATCTTAATCTGCTTCAGAATCTCGGCATCGCGCCTTCCGGGAGCGGACTCCGCCTGCAGACAACGGAGCCGGAAAGGGCCTGGGCTGCGGATACCCTTGGCCCGGGCAGTTGGGCGGCTATAAATCCCGGCGCCGCCTATGGGGCCGCGAAGAGATGGTACCCGGAGCGCTTTGCGCGGGTTGCCGACCGTCTCGCCTCGGAGTTCGGATTCAGCATTCTGCTCGTCGGAGGTCCCGGCGAAGTCCCGATAGGGATGGAAATCGAGCGTGAAACGGGCGCGTGCCCGGAGAACATGATAGGTGGCACTTCCGTGCGCCGGATGATGGCGCTTCTCGAACGGATGGACCTCGTAGTCACCAACGATTCGGGCCCGATGCATGTCGCGGCGGCCTTCGACCGCCCGGTAGCGGCGCTTTTCGGACCGACCGATCATACGACAACCTCGCCGTTGTGCTCCCGGCACAGGATAGTTCGGAAAGACATTGAATGCGCTCCCTGCCTCAAAAGAGAGTGCCCGACCGACCACCGCTGCATGGCGGAAATCTCGGTCGAGGACGTGATCGAGGCCGTGCGGGATGTGCTCGGGGACCCCGGGCGGGGGAGTGGATTGCGCAATGGCCGATAGACCCTATTCGGGGCCGGAGCCCCGGAAAATCCTCATTATCAAGCCGAGTGCGTTCGGAGACATCATCCACGGTCTGCCGGTGCTGCATGCGCTAAGCCGCAGGTACCCCGCTGCGCGGATCCATTGGGTCGCGGCAAAGGGCCTGCACGAAATCCTCGAAGGCCATCCCCTGATCGAGAAGCTCTGGGTTTTTGACAAGAATGCCTGGAAAAAGTTCGGAAATCTTCCCGGGACTTTTTGCGAACTGAGAGCCCTGGCCGCGAGTCTGCGGGCGGAGCGGTTCGATCTGGTCGTCGACCTGCAGGGGCTTTTCCGAAGCGCCATTATAGGGCTTCTTGCGGGCACCGGGGAACGGGCCGGCTTCGAGAGCGCGCGCGAAGGCGCAAAGTATACGTACAAGTACCGGGTGAAGACCCCCGCGGAGTTGCACGCGGTGGACAAGAACATGCTCGTTGCCCGGTTTCTCGGCTGCGATGCGGCCGAACCGGTGTTCCCGCTTCCTCCCCTGGGGCCTTTCCCCGCGATCCTTGCGCAGTTCCCGCAGTACGCGGTGCTCGCTCCCTCGGCGGGGACGCTCGTCAAGCGCTGGCCGGCCGAGCGCTTCGGGCGTCTTGCTTCCTCGCTTCCGATCGCTTCCGTGGTT
>JAJFVB010000110.1 GCA_021372055.1 Desulfobacteraceae bacterium
GCGAGCCGCACGAAAACGTCCATGGTGTCGGCGACCACCCCGTCAATATCGAATGCGATCTCGCGGGGATCGATTCGGAAAGGCGCTGAAGGTATCGTCACGTGCAATTCTCCGTGGTGCAGACCTGTGCCGGTTCGTCGAAGCGGAAGGAAATTTCGTAGATGCCCTCGTCCAGGGACGAGCGCACGACATACCCGACATTGTGAAAGATGGAAAGCATTCGCCGGTTCGACGAGAGCACATAGGCCTGGAAGCCCGTAATTCCCTTGCTCTTGGCCATTTCGCACAGGTAGTGCAGCAAGAACGTCCCGATTCCCCGGTGCTGCCATTCGGCGGCAACCGCAAAGTCGACTTCCGCGTAATTGGTCTTCTGGTCCAGTATGTACCTGCCCGTGGCAATGATCGATTCGCTTCCGATTTCCCCCATCACCCCGACAATGGCCATCTCGTGCTCGTAGTCGATATTGCACATCGCCTGCGTGTTCCTGTGCGGGAAGACCTTCATGGCCGACAGGAAGCGATAGTAGATGTCCTGGTCCGGGAGCGAGTAGAAGAACTCCTGCATCGCCCGTTCGTCGGTGGGCTTCACCGGCCGGAAGAATATTTCCCGGGAGGGCGGGAAAATCTGGCTGGTTTCCCACTGGCCCGGGTACAGGGGCTCGTAGATGGGCGGAAGGATCTGGTCTTCATAGACGTAGTGGAGCCGTTTGGCTTCGGCGAGAAGCCGCTCCCTGAAGCGCGGATGGGCTATGTTTATCAGGGCGAGCGCGCGCTCCCGTATGGTTTTCCCGTGGAGGTAGGCTATGCCGAATTCCGTCACGATGTACCGGATGGTGCTGCGGGAGCTCACCACTCCGGCGCCGTCGGCCAGATGGCTCACTATGCGCGACCTTCGTCCGTCCGGACTCGTCGAGGGAAGGACGATGATCGCCTTGCCCTTGTCGGAACTGGCTGCCCCGTGCATGAAGTCGACATAACCGCCAATGCCGCTGTAGACGTTATGACCGATGGAATCCGCGCAGATCTGGCCGGTCAGGTCGATCTCCAGGGCCGAGTTGATCGCCACCATGCGGTCGTGCTGGCTTATGAGTTTCCGGTTGTTGACGTACTCGATCGGGTAGAGTTCGACCTCCGGATTGTTGTCGATGAAATCGTAGAGTTCTCTGCTCCCGAGGCAGAAGCTGGCGACGATTTTCCCCTGATGCAGGGTTTTCTGAAGACCCGTTACGACGCCCTTTTGCACCAGATACAGGTGGGAGTCCGTAAGAATTTCGGTATGAATGCCGAGGTCCCTCTTGTCCACGAGATACCTGAGGACGGAATTCGGTATTCGCCCGAGCCCGACCTGCACCGTCGAACCATCCTCGACAAGAGCCGAAACATACCGGGCTATCCGCTCGGCAACGGCGCTCCGCTCGCTGAAATGGACCTCGAGGAGCGGTTCTTCGAAGTGGACAAAATGGCTGATTTGCGAGATATGAAGAAAACTGTCCCCGAGCGTGCGGGGCATGCGGGGATTGACCTGAGCAACGACCTTTCGCGCGGATTCGGCAGCGCTCTTGCCTGTGCCGACCGAGACCCCGAGAGAGCAAAAACCGTGTTCGTCGGGCGGGCTTACCTGTATGAGCGCAAGATCCAGGCTCCAGGAGGGTTCATCGCGGAAAAGCCCGGGGATGGCGGAGAAGTATATCGGAATGTAGTCGGCGAGGCCGTCGTTTACGGCATCGCGCGAACTCGGTCCCACAAAGAAGGTCTTGAGGCGCGCGTGCTCGCGCAGCCTGTCCCAATCCACCGGCAGGGCACCGAAGGAGAGGTTCTGGACAATTTCCAGATCGCGGAATGCCGGCACCAGCTCGAAAAGCGTCCGGACCAGATGCTGGGGCTCCCCGGCACCCGAACCGATGTAGATGCGGCTGCCGTTCGCCAGGACACCGCGGAGAATGTCGACAGCGCTCCCCTGTTTGTCCGGGTATTGGCTTTTCCAGTCGTTTTCAAAGGACATGTCGAGTCTGATTCATCCAGGTCAAATGGAAGGTGAATGCCGCGTCCCGCCATGAGCGCGCCTCCGGCTATAACCGGTTTTTTATAGCATAGACGGGGGGAAAATGGGACCACTTAGCGGAAGCGATGCGAAAATGATCCTCGGGCGGCTCGCGGGGACCGTGCCGGAAACTTCGCGGCGAAGCTGCGTTTGGCGGGTCCGGCGAGCATTTTGCATGAAAAAGTTCATGGATGATCGTATAGTAATGGTTTTGGGGCGTCCGGCCCGAGAGTCTATTTCGATTCGAACCGCGATATTTCTATGTTCTTTCGAGTGAAACGGAGTCTTCTGTTCTCCTGCGAGTCGAAAAATGTGAAAGGGATATAATCATGCGAATCGCCATGGCTCAGATAGACCCCCTCATCGGGGACTTTAACGGCAATGTCCGGAAAATGTGTGACATAATTTCCCAGTCACGGCAACGGGAGGCGGATCTGGTCGTTTTCCCCGAACTGGCCCTCATCGGATATCCCCCGCGAGATCTGCTCGAAGACCGCGGCTTCGTCGCCGAAAGCATCCGCTACTGGGACAGAATACGCGAGGCAAGCACGGGAATAGGCGTCATCTTTGGAGCCGTCTCCTTCAACGAAGGAAGCGGCAAGCCCTACCACAACACCGCCGTGTTCTTCGAAGACGGAAAACTCCTGGCGACGGCCCGGAAGATGCTCCTCCCCTCCTATGACGTGTTTGACGAGGAGCGCTATTTCGAACCCGGGAAGGGCGCGGTATGGGTGAATTTCCGCGGAAAACGGATCGGCCTGACCATTTGCGAAGATGTATGGAATGTCGCCGGATACCTTCCTCGGCCCCTCTACCACTTCGACCCGGTATCCCAATTGTGGAACGCGTGTGTCGATATGCTGGTAAACATCTCCGCATCTCCCTTTCACCTGGGGAAAGCCGAGTGGACGAGCCAGCTTTTGAAGCAACACGCTATCGTCTCCGGAACTCCCGTCGTATACGTTAACCAAGTCGGAGGAAACGACGAGCTCATCTTCCAGGGTCACAGCATGATCCTGAATAAATCCGGAGACCTGCTTGCAAGCGGGAAGAACTTCGAGGAAGATTTGATCTTCTTCGATCTCGAAAAGGACGCGACAGAACTTCATGCCCGGGAGCTCGATCCCGCGATGGAAGTCATAGAGGCGCTCACGCTGGGGGTGCGCGACTACGCCTTCAAGAGCGGGTTCCGTCAAGCCGTCCTGGGTCTGAGCGGCGGGGTCGATTCCGCTCTGACGGCGAGCCTTGCCGTACGGGCGCTCGGTGCGGAAAACGTTCTGGGCGTGGGGATGCCCGGCCCCTACAACGCGCCCGAGAGTCTGGCCGATGCCCGCGAGCTTGCGTCCCGCCTCGGAATCGAGTTCGAAGTCGTTCCCATCGGCGAAATGTTCCAGGCCGCACTCAAGTCGTTGAACCCGGCATTCAAAAACCGACCTCCGGACAGCGCGGAGGAAAACCTCCAGGCCCGCCTTCGCGGCATGACGCTCATGGCTCTTTCAAACAAATTCGGGCGCCTTTTGCTCAATACGGGGAACAAGTCGGAAGTCGCCGTGGGGTACTGCACCCTGTACGGGGACATGAACGGCGGACTTGCCGTGCTGGGCGACGTTCCGAAAACGATGGTCTATGAGCTGTCGAGACGCCTCAATGAGCAGCACGGCTGGATCCCCGAGAACACCCTGACGCGGGCGCCTTCCGCGGAGCTCAGGCCCGATCAGACGGACCAGGACAGTCTGCCGCCCTACGACGTTTTGGACTCCATTCTCGCCGCCTTCGTCGAACAGCGCCTCCCGGCGCAGGCAATAGTCGGCATGGGGTTCGATCCGGAAGTCGTGCGTTCGGTGGTCCATCGCATCCGCGTGAACGAATACAAACGGTGGCAGGCTCCCCCGATTCTCCGGGTCACAACGAAGGCCTTCGGCGTTGGCAGAAGGACTCCGCTGGCACGACATATCGCAGAGTGAAACAATTTTGTACCTTTTGTGTCCCCGGTTTTCGGTGCTCTTGAATATTTTACCGATTTCGACCCAAGGAATGGTTCAGAATGAAAAAACTCGAAGTAATCATCAAGCCGTTCAAACTAGACGACGTAAAGGAAAGACTGACGTCCCTCGGCATCAAGGGCATGACCGTTTCGGAAGTGCGCGGATTCGGACGCCAGAAAGGTCACACCGAGATCTACCGGGGAGCGGAGTATGTGGTCGACTTTCTGCCGAAAATCAAGCTGGAGGTTGTCGTTCCCGACCGGAGGGTCGCCGAGATAGCGGCTGCGATTCGCGAGTCCGCGAATACCGGGAAGATCGGCGATGGCAAGATTTTTGTTATCCCCGTTGACGAGTGCGTCCGGATCAGGACCGGAGAAACCGGAGAGGATGCGCTCTAGTGGCTCGGAGAATCGTCCTCCGCGCCGGACTTTCAGATGGATCTTTTTCCCAGATAGAAGAGTGAACATGACCCCTCGCGCGAATCTGCCCCGCAGACTGAAGGAACTTCGCGAACATTTTGCGACTGCCTGCAGAGAGGATGTTCCCGGACTCCTGGCGGCGCGAACCTACGCGGCTCAAATCCTCGCCGCTTTCCAGAAGGCCTTCCGGGAGGATGCAATCCGGGGAGAAAGCTGGGCTCTCGTTGCGGTGGGCGGGTTCGGGCGCGGAGAACTGAGTTTTTTTTCGGACCTCGACCTGCTCTTCCTTTATAAGAAGCGCATCCCGGCTCACCTGCAGGAAAGCATGCGGGAGCTCATCTACGGGCTCTGGGACAGCGGATTCGAGGTGGGCAACGCCACGGCCTCCATCTCCTCGATAAAGAAGTCGGTGCACGATGACTTCACGATTCTCACCAACTATCTCGAATCCCGGTTTATCGCCGGAGACCCCGAATTTTTCGGCGCCTGGAAAAAGTCGTTTCACGAGTATTTCGGCAACCAGAACAAGCGCCGTTTTCTCGAAAAGCTCGTGGCCTACCGGGACACCAGGATGAACCAGTTCGCGGAAAGCACCTACCTGCTGGAGCCGCACGTGAAGGACGGCGTGGGAGGCCTGCGCGACATCCATACTCTCCGCTGGGCCGGACTGGTCTACCTGCAGGACCCTTCCCTGGACGCCCTGCTTCGCAAGGACCTGCTCGACGAAGCCGAAAAGCTGTGGCTCGACCAGGCCTACGATTTTCTTTGGCGCGTGCGGCTGCAGCTGCACCAGATAAACGGCAGAAGGCAGGACCAGCTTCTTTTCCCCGAGCAGGAACAGATCGCGGACCGCCTCGGCTGCATGTCCGTCAAGGAGATGTCCGGGGTTGAATCGTTCATGCGGCTCTACTACAGGCATACCTCCAGGATCCGGCGGACGCTTTCCTTTTTCCTCGAGCGAATCCAGGAATCCCGGAAAGGAACCTCCGGCCTGCTCAAGCGTCGCCGCATCCTGCCGGGCCCCTTCCTGCTGGAGGGGAAACATCTCCACTTCATGGACCCGGAATGGGTGCAAAAAGACCCCGGCCTGCTCATGCGCTTCTTCTGGCAGGCCTCCCAGTCCGGCGCCCACTTTCACCATCATGCGGGCAAAATCATCCGGGAAAACCTCGGCGGGTTCGGAGATCGTCAAAGGCGCGACCCGGAGCTGCTGAGACAGTTCTTCGACATTCTCCTCGATGGAGAACACGCTTTCATAGTTCTCAAGGTGATGCTCGAGACCGCCTTCCTGCAGACCTTCATCCCGGAATTGGCCGCCGTGCGCTACCGGGTTCAAAACGATGCGTATCACGTCTACACCGTCGATGAACACCTGCTCCGCACGGTTCGCGAACTGCACCGGATAGAGCAGGCAAACGCCCGCGCAGAGACGAAGGAAGCCGTCCTTCCCTTCAAATTTGAGATCAAGCCCAAAAACCGGCGCATACTCTATCTTGCGGCGCTCCTGCACGATATAGGCAAAGGCAGGGGGAAAAACCACGCCGTACAGGGATCTCTGATGGCCGAAGAGATCGCCGAACGGATGCAGCTCGATGCGAAGGAAACCAGCCTTTTCTGCTTTCTCATCCGGCATCACCTTCTTCTCGCGGAGATTGCCCTCAAGCGCGACTTGATGGACCCCAAACCCATTGCACAGTGCGCAATCGAGATAAAAGACCGCGAACGGCTGCTGCTGCTCTATCTCCTGACGATTGCCGACAGCAAGGCAACAGGGACGGGCGCGTGGAATACCTGGAAGGCAAGCCTGCTTCGGGAACTCTTCTTCCGAGTGGACAGGACGCTCTTCCGGGGGGACCTGCAGCCCGAGGACACGGAAGCCCGGACCGCCGAGGTGCGCGAGAGCGTGCTCAAGCTGCTGCCCGAACCGGCCGATGCCGGAAAGCTCTGCAAATGGCTCGACCAGCTTACCCCGAGATACCTGCTCTCGCAGAACCCCGAAGCCATCATCCAGCACTTCCGGTTGGAAGACGTGCTTGCCGACAGGGCCGCCGGCCTGAGGGCCGAACCCGTCGAGGGGGAAATGTGGCAGATCACGGTCGCGGCTCATGACCGCCCCGGGCTTTTCGCACTGATCACGGGAGTGCTCTGGGCAAGAGGGCTGAACATTCTCGCGGCGGACATTTACACCCACCAGCCCGGAGTCGCCTGCGATATCCTCATCGTCGAAAAAATACCCGATCCGCTCCACCCCGACGACCTATGGAGCAAGGTCGAAAACGATTTGGTCTGCGCACTCGAAGACCCGGCCCACTTGGAAAACATACTCCAGAGTCGCCGCAAGCCATCGCTTTTGCTGGCGAAAAATGTTCCACGAAAAGATGACAGGGTCATCGTTGACGAGGAGGCATCCGATTCTTATACGCTCATTGAGGTCTATACCTGGGACAGGCCCGGCGTGCTTCACTCGATAACGGACGCGCTCTATCGCCTCGACCTGACCATCCAGCTAGCCAAGATATCCACTCCCGGAGCGCAGGTGGCCGACGTTTTTTATGTCACGGATTTGAGCGGCGGCAAGCTCATGGACTTTGACAGGCACGAGCGGATCAGGCAGACGCTGCTCCGCTGCCTGAGCGAGATATAGCCGCGGGTCTTTCGCTCCGGCCGGGGGCATGTTTGGACGTCAATCGGCCAAAATCCGTATTTCGCACTTCCCAACTCTTGAATGAGCCAAGAGAAAAGGAACAATTTTGTTCTTCCGGTTTTCGCCTTTCCTGGTGAAATTTATGACTGTAATTTCAAGCGATTAAACGTCCAGTCGGCAAAGATGCGGGCTTATGCTTTCATTTTGGCCTGCTTCTCGTAACAAAATTGTGCTTTTTATGCGTCCGATTGAAATTTTATTTACCCTGGATTCCTTTCGTATCTTTCGGAAGAGCTTTGCGGCGGCCACTCTGAGGTTTTTCCGCGGAGCACCGGATGCATTGGCAAGCTATTTGCCTAGGCATCCCACGAATCGGGAAGAAAACAACCTGATCAGATAACCCATTAGGAGGAACATATGACCCCGAAAGAAGTACTGGCCTTCGCGAAGGAAAACGGCGCCAAGATGGTGGATTTCAAGTTTATGGATTTCATAGGGACCTGGCAGCACTTCTCCAACCCGATATCGGAATTGAGCGAAGACGACTTTGAAGCAGGCTACGGTTTCGACGGTTCGAGCATCCGCGGATGGCAGCCGATCAACGCGAGCGACATGCTGATCATTCCGGACCCGACGACTGCGCTCATGGACCCGTTCATGGCGGAACCGACGCTGACCATGATCTGCAACGTAGTCGACCCGGTCACGAAGGAAAAGTACTCGCGGGATCCCCGCTATATCGCCCAGAAGGCCGAAGAGTATCTCAAGTTCACCGGCATCGGCGACATGGCATGGATCGGCCCGGAAGCCGAGTTTTTCATTTTCGACGACATCCGGTTCGACACCTCGTACAACTACTCGTTCTATTACATCGATTCCGTCGAGGGCCAGTGGAATACCGGCAGAGTGGAAAACCCCAACCTCGGCTACAAGCCCCGGTACAAGGAGGGATATTTCCCGGTTCCGCCCACGGACTCACAGCAGGATCTGCGCACCGAAATGGTGCTCATGCTGCAAAAGGTCGGGCTGACCGTCGAATGCCAGCACCACGAGGTCGCAACGGCCGGGCAGGCTGAGATAGACATGAAGGCCGCGCCCCTGGTCAAAATGGCCGACGACCTGCAGTGGTACAAGTACGTGATCAAAAATGTGGCCCGCAAAAACTGCAAGACCGTGACATTCATGCCAAAACCACTCTTCGGAGACAACGGCTCGGGCATGCATACGCACATCAGCATCTGGAAAGAGGGCAAGGCCCTTTTTGCCGGCGACAAATACGCGGGTTTGAGCGAAATGGCGCTCTGGGCCGCAGGCGGAATTCTGAAGCACGCCGCCGCCCTGTGCGCCATTACGAATCCGACGACAAACTCGTACAAAAGGCTCGTTCCGGGCTATGAAGCTCCGGTAAACCTTGCCTACTCGAGCCGCAACCGCAGCGCGGGCATCCGTATCCCCATGTACTCCGCCTCGCCGAAGCAAAAACGGCTCGAAGTGCGGTTCCCCGATCCGTCCTGCAACGGGTACCTGGCCTTCAGCGCTCTGCTCATGGCAGCTCTTGACGGCATCGAAAACCGCATCGATCCGGGCGACCCCCTCGACAGGGACATTTATTCGATGAGCCCCGAGGAACTGGGCAAGGTCCCCTCGACGCCGGGATCGCTCGAAGACGCTCTCAAGGCCCTCGCCAAAGACCACGAGTTTTTGCTCAAGGGCGACGTTTTCACTCAGGATGTCATCGACATGTGGATCGAATGGAAAACCCTGAACGAAGTCGATACCGTCCGCATGCGCCCGCATCCCCAGGAATTCAAACTCTACTTCGACATATAGGTCCCATTGACCGGAGAGCGGGGGAACCGGTCCCCCCGCTCCAATCTCCCCTAGCCCTCCCGCTGCTTCAAAATCATACGGAATGACCTCACATGCTGGAAGGAAATCTCTTTTCGAACCTGCCCTCCGATTCAAGGGAAGAGCTGTGTGAAGTTCTCGCAAAATCCGGCAATATCAGGATTGAAAGAATCGTTTCGGCGGGCCATAGCTCGCCGGAAGGCTTCTGGTACGATCAGGATCGGGACGAATGGGTCGTGCTCATTGAAGGCAGCGCCGCCCTTCGCTTTGAAGGAGAAGACCGGGACCGCGTGCTTGCGCCCGGAGACTGGGTGGAAATCCGGGCCCACGTCCGGCACAGGGTCGAATGGACCGATGCAAGGCGGCAAACCGTATGGCTGGCGGTGTTTTACTAGGGTGGAACAGGAGTTCCCGGCCGGGGGCGTTCAATGCCCTCTACCCCATCCAGGTTCCGGAGCACCGCGTCTTTCGAGGATTTTTTAAGCCCTGTCCAGGAACACTATCCCAGAGATTTGGCATCTCATGCGAAAGGCTCCGGACAGGTCTGCAAGAACTTAGTTTTAGGAGCAAGGACGTTACTTTGATCGAAATATGCTGAAGTTAAGCAAGCCCAAGCTCCGTTACCCCATTTCTCGCAATCAGATCGCAGGAATCATTTAGGAGCTGCAGTTGTCGATGCCTCTCCGGCAGCTTTCCCCTTCTCTTTGGTGGGTGTAAGAGACTCACTCGGAGTAATCGGGGCGCTTTTCTTGCTTTTCTTGGTCTTAAGGGTCGTTGTTGCATCGCCGGCGCGCTTGGAGCCCTTGGGAGCCTTAGCCTTGGTGGAGTCTTTTACTTCCGTACCCTGGTCGGCTTCACCAGCCTGCTTGCCTTTTTCCTTCGTAGGAGTCTGTGCCATGGCCTGGAACGAAAAACAGAAGCCAAATGCCAACGCAATCGCCAACACGATCAATTTCTTCATACTTTCCTCCCCATATCATAATATCATAGTTTAGGACTGGCCTAACTTCAGCACTCCATTTCACAATGCGGGCGGTTGCTCCGCGGCGCAAGCGTTTTGACTCTTTCTATATCGGCTATTCATCTCATTTATAATGAGATTTTTTTGAGCCCCGGCCCCGTTTTCAAGAATGTCCCGGTTGAACCGGACACGCACGCACCGCCTTGTTCGAGCACTCCACTCACGCTTGCCGCTTCCTCCGTCGGGCCGGCAAACAAATATGTATTGCAGGGCGATCTTCCCTTCGGCTTTCACGGCCCCCCCTTGAAGGCACCCTTTTACTACAGGTAATCATCCAAAGAGAAGCTTAGATATTCAATTTCATTAAGAACGCCGCATTTTTATCCTTCATCTTACCAAATCCGCCGGGAAAGCACAATGATATCACTGCACAGGCGAATTGTCCGCGTTGCATTTCCAGTACGAATCAAAACCGGGCTGGTCCCTGCCTGCCCTTTTTGCGGCGCAATCGGCTCTTTCCTATATTTATAGGGCAAATTTTCCTGCAAATCTTCCTCCTTCATTGTTCAGCTTCTCATTCACCCGGCAAGCATACTCCACATTGAAGGACGCCGCGCCGAATTCTTCATACGAAGGCGAATAGCCGTGGCTTATGATATAATCGCGCACAAAATGGAAAACTCTTTCCCGCGCGGGCGAAGCTCACCGCACGAGCTCATGAGAAAGCGCGATGCGCGACTTACACGGAGGCGACAGAAGATGACACGTCCCGGCAATGCAGCGGTTCTCAGCCTTTTCATTCCCGGAGTCGGACAGTTCTATAACGGCCATTTTCTCAGAGGCATTTTCTGGCTCATCGTGACCCCCGGCCTGTGGATCGGCACCGGAGGGCTGCTGGGCTGGGTCTGCCACGTCATCGCGGCGATCACCGCCCACAGGAAGGCCCGCGAAATCGAGGGCGGCACATACGAACCCTGGCGTTAGGGTACCCGCACTTCCCGAAAACACGTCCCGGACTATTCAAGGTTCCCGTACAGAGAGAAATACTCATGCGAAAAGCTTTCTGCCTCCTTCTGATCCTGACCTCCCTGATGCTCGTCCTGCCCTGTTCGGGTTCCTGCAGGGAACGCCTCCCGGTTCCTCCGACCAACAAGCGCCCGGACG
>JAJFVB010000117.1 GCA_021372055.1 Desulfobacteraceae bacterium
GAGCGGGGGAAATGATTTCCCCCGCACCCCCTCGGGATTTCTGTCGCAGCCTTACGCGCACGCGCATCAGGCCGGGCGCCAAAATGAGCAGCGCGGCTGCGTGTGGGGTGTGGGAAGCAGGCTCCCCACAGTCTGAAAGCCTATTGGTATCAAACCTCATCGGCATTTCCAAAAAAGAACGGGTGGAGGAAATCAATCCCCCACCCGTATATCACAATTTCAATTCTCACCCCCGGGCGGTGCCCTGGAGTAAGCCTGTATTACTGAGGATCGCCGGGTCTTCTGGGCTGACCGGGCTGTGTGGTCTTGGGCTGCTGGGCAGCGGGCTGTGCCGGTCGCTGCTGAACCGCGGGGGCCGCCGCCGGTCTTTGCTGCATGGCCGGGGCTTGTTGCTGCGGCCTCTGTTGCATTGCCGGAGCCTGCTGCTGCGGTCTGGTCTGCTGCATTGCAGGAGCCTGCTGTTGAGGTCTGGTCTGCTGCATTGCCGGGGCTTGCTGTTGCGGCCTGGTCATTCCCGGCTGGCTTCCGGCGGGCGACAAGCTCGAAGGAGTTCTTCCGGAAGAAGAGGGCGTCTCAGTGCGGCCGGTCGGCGTCCTTACGGAGGAAGGTTCTCCGGGTCTGCTCTGGGTGCCGGGCTGCTGGAATCCGCGGCCCGCAGGGGTTTCACGAGTAGAACCGGGCGAGGTGACTCCGGGTCTGGTTCCGGTCGAAGGGGTGGTGCCTTCGCGCGTGCTTCCGGGGGTGCTCACGCCGGGCCTTACCGGCTGGCCGGGCTGTTGCATGCCGGTCCTCGGGCTTGTCGGACCCGAAGTTCCTTCACGAGTGGTTCCGGGGGCCGTCACACTGGGCCTCGTCGGCTGACCGGGCGCTGTGGTTCCGGCTGCGCCGGGCTGCTGTACTCCGGTCCTCGGGCTCGTCGGACCTGCGGGCTGACCGGGTTGCGTTGCTCCGGGGGCCGTCACACCGGGCCTTGTCGGCTGTCCGGGCGCTGTGGTTCCGGCTGCGCCGGGCTGCTGCACTCCGGTCCTCGGGCTCGTCAGGCCTGAAGGCTGACCGGGATGCGCCGTTCCGGGGGCCGTCACGCCGGGTCTTGTCGGCTGGCCGGGCGCTGTGGTTCCGGTCGCGCCGGGTTGCAGCGTGCGAGGTGGTCCGCCCGGTCCCTGAGTTACCGCGGCCGAGGCCGTGGCGGGTTTGGTGCTTCTCTTTATATCGACTGCCTGACGAGGAGCCACCTGCGCAGCCGGGGCGTTCATCTTCTCGGCCGGCACGATCCGGTTGGTGACTCTGGGCGGCGGCAACGCTGCCTGCTGGGCGGGAAGAGGCTGAACCGGCCTTGTATTTGCCATTGTCTGTCTGACGGCAGCCGCTGACATGCCGGGCGCAACCCGGGTCGCAACCTGCTGGTTATACTGAATCCTTCTCGTCACCTCCATGTGAGGTTTCTGAGTGACCTGGACGTTGGTGAAATTGTGCCTGCCGGGCATGGAGTTGTAATTGTTGATCACCGTGTTGTTGATGATCGGAGCGGACCGATAGTTGTTGATGATGGTGGTGTGGTTTATATTCGTAACCCGAACCGAAGTATAGGACGGGACGGAGTAAAAGCTTCTCTGGGGCACGATAACCGCTGCCGAGGCGAATGCCAGTGCGCCTATGTTGATGCTGACCGCGGGCCCGCCCGCGACCACGACTGCGCCGGGACCCCAATGGTGATGCGAGTAGTAGTGCTCCCTGGGAGCGAGCGGAACCCAGCCGACATCGTGTCCGCTGTGGATCCAGGCAACGCGTCCGGGGTACCAGGCAAAAGGAATGGCCGGTCCCACCGCAACTGTTACAACGGGGGCCGGAGGAGACCAGAACCATCCGCTGTTGACATGCACCCAGTTTCCATAATGGTGGGTGACATAGCCGAACGGTTCTTCGGGCACCCAGCACTGATCGCCGTACCAGTCGGTCCAGCGGCCGGCCGTAAAGGGCTGCCAGGTATCGGCAACTCTTGTGGGACGCCACATCTCCTTGTATTCACCCTCGTAGTAGACGCGCTCCCATCTGCCGTTTTCCTCCAGGGCGTACGCATCGTCCTGAATCTGCGGGGGGAGATAGCGAGTGGAATCGCCCTTTACCTGTACCCTTTTGGTCCATACGCTGTCGCGGGATGCATTCCAGTCATCCCATTCGGCGTCGATTGTCCCCTCGCCCGCGCCCACCTGCTTGGCGTCGGCTATGATCGAGCTTTTGCCCGGTTCAACGTCGTACCGGTTGTTGTCGGCCTGGTGAATGAAATCCACCTTGCCGTTGAGCGCGATCACTTCAACCGACTGGTCGCCGACGTAGAGATCGAATGTCGAAGCGGGCTCGGCAAGAACGAAACCGAAGGGGGTGGTAACCTTGATCAGTCCGTCATCGCTCTTGTTGTAGAAACGCGCCACGCCCGCGGCAACGTCCATCTCCGACGCATCGGGCCTCAAGGCGATAGCCTGTATCTGTGTGCTTCCTCCTATGCGCGTCCACAAGCCGTTGGGCATGATGAACTCGGCGCGCGCCTGGGCGTCTGAATAAAGGGCGTCATTCATCCCGAACGGCGCATCCTTTACGGTAGCGACCCAATCCTTCTCATCCGGGACAAAACGCAGGATCTGCCCCTCCGTATGGGCGATGCGGCCGACTATGACCGCTTCCTCCTTTGCCGAAGCTCCCGGGGGCGCAGACAGCACGAGACCGGCCGCCGCTACGAGGACGGCCAATGCGATCCACTTTCTGTGAAGAGTCATCCATTTCTCCTTCTGAAGTTCAATAGGGCCAAGACAAAATCACTGAGCTGGAGTGCAACTTTGTTCGCGCCGTCATGCCGCCTCGAAGCTCGGCACACGCTGAACTCTTCGAGTCATCATTCGATGAGTAACCTTTCCATTTGCCTTGCGGGATTAACGAATATCATACTCAAGTGCCCTGTATTTATCCATCTCTTAGTCCTCCAAACTTTACAATTCATCCATAAATGTTAAGACGCAATTCCCTCCAAAGCAGACGACAAGATCAAGCAATATGTATTCCATGTGCCCCATTTTAATTATTTGCAATAATTCCAATCCCTTAATGTAAAGTGCGGAATCGGCGCGAGCAAATTTCGAAACCGCGGTTACGCTTTTTGCGCGGTAAGGGCATGGATCAGAAAGGCCGGCCTGTGGTATATGACTGTGAGGGTACTTAGATTTGTGCCCGGACTGTCCCTTGCGGGCGGGACGAGCGCCGAAAATCCGAGCGACGTCCCGTCAGACTGATGCATACCGACTGGCCTGAAAAGGAGGAGTATGAAGACCGTGAGACTGCTGTTGGCAATGGCCCTTGTCCTGTCTTTTATTGCATGTACCCCGGCTAAGAAAGCGGAACAACTGACGGGCAACTGGCAGAGTGAGGACGGAAAGGAGACGATTTTTCTTCTGAAGGGCGGGAAAGTGAGCCTGGTGAGCGGCCCGGCGACGATCACTTCGACTTACAAGGTCTCTGGACCCGGCAAGCTGGAAATCTCCCTTGGAATGTTTGGCAACGCCCCGCTCCAGTATGCGCTCTCCACGGAGGGGCTCGCCATTACGGACACAAGCGGCAAGACAACCAAATACACACGGATCAAGGAAGCAGCTCCCGCTCCCGCATCCGCCCAGGCTCCCGCATCAGCTCCGACCCCCGCTCCCGCTCCCGACAAGAAATAATAATCCTTCGGCCGGGGCAGGATTTTCACCTGCCGCATGATTATCTGTTAAAAGCGTGGGGGCGGCCGTCCGCCTCCACGTCCTCTACAAATCCTGTCAGTCTGTTTATTCCTTGATGCAAAGGACGTATCACCTCATGGCATCGGATACACAGTTCGATCTTATCGTGGTCGGGGCCGGCCCCGGAGGATACGGCGCGGCGCTGCGCGCGGCCAAAATCGGCATGAGGCCGGCGTGCATAGAGCGGGAACCCAATCCCGGCGGCATATGCCTGCATGCCGGATGCATTCCGAGCAAGGCGCTCCTGGAATCCACGGAGCATCTTTCCTTTGCCCGGAAACAGTTCCGCGAGCAGGGAATTGTCCTGGACAATCTTTCGTTCGATCTGGGCGCAATGATGGAGCGGAAAAGAAAAATCGTCTCCGGTCTTTCCGACAGCCTTCGGCAATTGTTGCTGGGCAGCGGGATCGCTCTGATCTCCGGGACGGCCCGGCTCGTTTCCGGAAAAGAAGTCTCGGTCACCGGTGCGGACGGGAAGCGGCAGGTCTACAGGGCGGAATCCATTCTGCTTGCCGCCGGCAGCGAACCCGCCGCGCTCCCGTTTCTGCCCTTCGACGGCAAGAACGTGATCGGCTCGACGGAATGCCTCGGCCTCGACTCGGTTCCGAAACGGTTGGGCATTATCGGCGGCGGGTACATCGGGCTCGAGCTGGGATCGGTATGGGCCCGTCTCGGAGCGGAGGTGACCGTCATCGAGGTCCTGCCCGGCATCGCGGCGACGCTGGACTTGCAGGTTGCGCGCCTCCTGGAGAGGGTGCTCAAAAAAGAGGGCATCCGGTTTCGCATGGAGACCAGGCTCACCCGCGCGGAGGCCGGGGAGAACGGTGTCAGGCTCTTTCTGGACAGCGCGGGCGGACAGGAGGAAGAAACCTTCGACAAAGTCCTCGTTGCCGTGGGCCGCAAGCCCCTGACGCGAGGCCTGGGAATCGAGGAACTCGGAATCAGGCTCGATTCGAGGGGATTTGTCGCGGTCGACCGGCAGTATAGGACCAGTGTCCCGAGCGTTCGTGCAATCGGGGATATGATACCCGGCCCGATGCTCGCTCACAAGGCCTCGGCCGAAGGAGCCGCAGCGGTTGAATGCATGGCCGGACTCCCTGGAGAAGTGGACTACGACGCCATGCCTTCGGCCGTTTACACATCGCCCGAAGTCGGATCGGTCGGGAAGACGGAAGAGGAACTGAAGCGGCTAAAGATAGACTACCGCGCAGGGGTTTATCCCTTTTCGGGAACCGGGCGGGCCCGCTGCCTGGGCCAGACGGACGGTTTTGTCAAGATGCTCGTCCACGCCGGGTCCCGTCGCATACTCGGCGTCCACATCATCGGCCCCCGCGCCTCGGAGCTGATTGCCGAGGCAACCTTCGCGGTCCGGACCCACATGAGCGTGGAAGACTTCCGCGCAACGGTCCACTCGCATCCCACGCTTTCCGAAGCGTTGCACGAGTGCGCGGCTCTCCTGTGAGCGTTCAAGATGATGCCAGGCTTTTGGACCGTGGGGAGCCTGCTCCCCACACCCCACACGTAGCTGCGCTGCTCATTTTGGCGCTTGCGGCGGGCGTCCGGCCTGACGCGCGTGCGCGTAAGGCTGCGACAGAAATCCCGAGGGGGCGCGGGGAAAATCATTTCCCCCGCTCTTTTCCATTAATTCCATCTTGAACGCAACTTCGCACCTCGCGGCGCTGTCAGGCGGTCTTCTTGCGAAGCAGGAACCTCCCGACCGGACCGGTCCGTTCGAGAAAAGGTCTCGCAAGCTCAGGGATGAAGAAGCTTGAAAGCAGGGCGAAAGAACCTCCGAAAAGGATGCCGCTCAGGGTGAGTTCGAACAGAGCGGCAAGATAGGGGCTCCCCTGCGCGTCGAACGCGTTTGCCTTTCCCGAGACCCAGGCGGGAACGGCCGATGCCAGGGAAACGGCAAGCACTTTCGCGGTGCTCGAAAGCAGGCCCTTGAAAGCCTCCCTCCCTTCCTTCACCCTCCACCAGATGGTGAGAAACAGGCTGTAGGCGACGATGGAAGAGGCGCTGGCGAGGGCGACTCCCATCGGTCCCATTGTCTTGGTGAGCACATAGAAGACCGGTATCACGAGGACCGTCACGGCGGAGCCCAGAATCGCCGGGCTCAGCGTATCCATCCTGGCATAGAAAGCGCGTCCGAGCACCTGCTGATATCCCCAGCAGGTGACGCATATGAGCAGCTGCTGGAGCAGCCGGGTCGTGTTGGCCGTGTCGGCCGCGCCGAACCGCCCCTGCTGAAAAATGAGCCTGACCGTCGGCTCGGCCACCAGCATCATCCACAGGGAAAGGGGAATCAGGAGCGTTATCACATTCTGGAGCGCCGCCCTGACCGTTGAGAAAAAGCGCGGGAACTCCCTTTTGGCGTAGAGTTCGGAAAGAAACGGGTACGAAGCGACCCCTATCGCCTGCGCCACAACGCTGACCGGGACCAGCATGATCCTTCTGGCGTAGCTGAGCCAGCTGATGGCCCCCACTCCCGCCAGGGAACCGAATATCCTGATGAACTGCTCGTCCACGATCGTAATGGACTTTCCGATCATGAGCGGGAGGGCCATGAGGAAGTATCGCTTGAGGCCGGGGTGATAGAGGCAGAGCCTCATCTTGAGCCCGTCGCCGGTCCGGGCCGCAAGGAAGGGCAACAGAAAATTGCCCACGAATGAGCCGACCAGGACCCCCCAGCAGAACCCCTCCATGCCCCGGTGCCGCATAAGGACGCCACCGCCGATTATCCACAGATTGTAGACAACGGAGGAAAGAGCGGGTACAAAGAACTGCTTGCGCAGGTAGAGCAGCGCGCTCATGCACGACCCGCACAGGAAGAATACCTGGGCCGGAAGGATTATCCGGAGGAAGAAGGCAAGCCGTTCCGAGGCCTCCGGAGTTATGCCCGGGGCTGCAAGGAATGCGAGCCGCGGAGCGAAGATCATGGCCGAGAGGGTCAGGACGCTGATCGCAGCCGTGATCCAGAAGAAAACGGTTGAGAAGAACTTCCATCCCTCCTCCGGGTCTTTCTCGAAATGCTGAGCCAGAAACGGGATGAGAGTGATCGAAAAGTAGCCGCCCGCAAGCAGGTAATTGATGAAATCGGGGATCACGAACGCGGCGAAGTAAAGATCCGATTCCTGTGTCGCACCGAAAAGAAGGGAGATCAACTTGTCGCGGATTAGACCCATGAAGCGCGACAGGAGTATGCTCGCTCCCATTATCAGCGCCGCCAGCCCCATTTGGTGGCGGGTTTTCCAAAATGCCATCTCTGTTTGGGCTCCAGTCTAAAGCGTTCTCCGGATGTTTCCGGACAGCATACTACATACGGCCGGGTTGCCAAGCGCGGAAACCGACAATATAGCATCGAGCGGCCCCGGAGACCACTTAGTGCGTGTCCTTCCGCGGCGATTCGGGAGATGATAGTCCCGGATGGCTGGAAAACAATGGAAAGGATGGAAGGGATGATCGCCGGATGCAGCCGCTGGATTTGCACCGGAGCAGGTCCGCAGCCGCCCGGGGCATGCCGATGAAAACGGACGTCATCATCATCGGGGCCGGAGCCTCGGGTCTCATGTGCGCCATCGGGGCGGGAAGGCGTGGGCGCTCGGTGCTCGTTGTGGACCATGCCGCAGACGCGGGCCGCAAGATTCTCGTATCCGGCGGCGGGCGATGCAACTTTTCGAACCGGGAAGTCGGAAGCGGAAATTACCTGTCGAATAACCCGCATTTCGCCAAATCCGCCCTTTCCCGTTTTACGCCGGAAGACTTCCTGTCGATGCTCCGGTCCCGCAAGATCGGGTACCGGGAAGAGGAAGGCGGACGGTACTTCTGCAGCGGCGGCTCCCGCGAGATCGTGGGCATGCTGAGGGAGGAATGCGCCGCCGCCGGAGTCGTTTTCCGGATGAACTGCCGGGTCTTATCCGTAGACCGGGGCACCGGGTTTCGTCTTGAAACCGACAAGGGCGCCTTTGACTCCCAATCTCTGGTAATCGCCACCGGAGGGCTTTCCTATCCGCAACTCGGAGCGAGCAATTTCGGGTATGCAATCGCCAAGCGGTTCGGGATCAAAGTCACTCCTCTGAGACCCGCCCTGACGCCTCTCCGTTTCGGTCCGGAAGACGCGGCTCCATTCGCCTCCCTCGCGGGCGTTTCCCTGGACGCGTCGGTGTCCTACGAAAAGGCCGCCTTCAAGGACAAGGTGCTCTTCACTCACACGGGGCTAAGCGGTCCGGCCATCCTCCAGATCTCCTCCTACTGGGACCGGAAGGGGAGCATTGCGGTCGACCTCCTGCCGGGTGTGGACATCTCCGGCATACTGATGGAAAATCGCCGGAGCAAAGCGCTCCTCACCACCCTGCTCGAAAGATTCCTGCCCGGGCGGTTCGTAAAGGCATGGTGCGGACTCCATATTCCCGTGCAGCCGCTCAACCGGTACACGGAAAAAGAGTTTGCCGCCCTTGCCGGCAAACTGCATTCCTGGCGGATAAGGCCCGCGGATACCGGCGGGTTCGACAAAGCCGAGGTTACGCTGGGGGGCGTGGACACCGAAGAGCTTTCTTCTCGAAGCATGGAGTCCGGACGGATCCCGGGCCTGTACTTTCTTGGAGAGGTAATGGACGTCACGGGGCAGCTTGGTGGTTATAATCTTCACTGGGCGTGGGCTTCGGGACATGCGGCGGGTGAATGTGCATGATCGGGCTCGGGCTCACCCGTTGAGAATGGGATGGAGCAAGCGGGGCCGCCCGGAGATGGAATTCGCCGTCATGAAGGGAGATCGCCATGTGGGGGCTGGAAGAGCTGAAGGGGCATAGAGAGATTTTAGACCGGATCGACTGGGACATGACCCCCGAAAAAGCGGTCGAGACCTTCCTGGAGTGGGGTACCGGATGGACCCGGAAAGATGATTTCGTGCGCTACATCGGCCAGGAATCCCTTTACTTTGTAATCTACGACTGGGAGACCCCGCCCCGGGTGACCCTGATCCGAAGGAGCACGCAAGACGACGAGGAACTGGCGAAGGTGCCGGTGCCGCCCGAAATGGTCCAGAGGGCGATCCACGATGCCGGCAGAAAACCGGGGGTCGGCGTATACGCGTTGTCTGAGGAATTGAAGGAATGGCTGCAGGAGGCGCTCGGCTGCTGACAGAGGCTGGTCCGGCCGGCCGGTGCGCGGTACCATAGCCGGGGAGGATTCAGTTCGCTTCCGGGTGCCTATCGCGCGGGCTTTCGAGCATTTCGCCGATCAAATTCGAGAGCTGCTTCATGCCGAAGGGCTTCATGAGCAGTTCGACCCCCATTTCCGACGCGCTCTCCCGTGTCGCTTTCTCGCTGAAACCCGTGCAGATGATTATCGGCATCCGCGGCCTGATCCGCAGAATTTCACCGGCAAAATCCATTCCCGTGATTTGCGGCATCGCATAGTCGGTAATGACCAGGTCGAACTCTCCGGGCCTGGACCGGAAAATCTCAAGCGCCCGGTCGGCTTCCATTTCGGCCGTAACCTCATGGCCGAGTGCTTCAAGGACCTTCTGGCCGACCTCGATAAAAACCGGTTCATCGTCAACGAGCAGTATTTTTCCCATGCTCACCGCGGATCCCTCTCTCTTACATTTTTCATGCCTTGCGGTGACGCTGGCGGCCCGGCCAACGGCCCGCCGCAAGCGCCAAAATGAGCAGCGCAGCTGCGTGTGGGGTGTGGGAAGCAAGCTCCCCACGGTTTGAAAGCTTGGTATCGTCTTGAACGCTCGTTGGTATGAGTTCATGCCGTGGCATGCTGGAAAAATCCCCCCGAGGTTTTGGCCTCAGGGGGACTCGTATCAGAAATCCTCGCAATTGTCCGTATCGCCAAAAGGAATGACTTCTTCGGGCTTCCTTGCCGCGGCGCCCTTCTTATTGGGGGTCTTGGCGGCCGGCCGCGTGAAAACGGCGGGAACATGCTGCGGCTTATGCAACAGAGGCCGTTCCTGCACGACGGGGTATGAATCGCCGTGGCGTTCTCCGGCTGTTTCTCCGTCGGTGTGGTTTGCAGCGGAACCGCCGACGACCGCCATGAGGTTTTGCACGTAGCCTTTCATCTGTTCGGCCTGAGCATTGAGCTCTTCGGAGGCGGAGGCGGATTCTTCGGCGCTTGCCGCGTTTTGCTGAACGACCTTGTCCATCTCGTTGACCGCCTTGTTGATCTGCTCGATGCCCTGAGCCTGCTCATTGGACGCCGCAGAGATCTCGCTGATGAGTCCGCCCATTTTTTCGGCCTTGCCTGCCACCATCGAAAATTCGGATGCGGTCTCGGTGACGATTTCGGATCCTTCCCGAATGCTCTTTACGGTACCCTCGATCAGGGTGGCCGTGTTTTTTGCCGCATCGGCCGCCCGCATGGCAAGGTTTCGCACCTCGTCCGCGACAACCGCGAAACCGGCTCCGGCTTCACCCGCCCGGGCAGCTTCGACGGCCGCGTTGAGGGCGAGCAGATTCGTCTGGAACGCAATCTCGTCTATGGTCCTGATGATTCGGGAGATTTCCTCGCTCGCCTTGGAGATTCCCTCCATCGAGACGGTAAGGTGGTTCATCGAGGTGTTCGCCTTCATGATCAATCCGGTGGTCTCAGTCATCATTCCGTTGGCTTGAGCCGAATGGGATGCATTCTGCCTCGTCATGGACGACATTTCCTCGAGCGAGGAGGAGGTTTCCTCGATGGATGCGGCCTGCTCGGAAGCTCCCTCGGCGAGTTGCTGGCTGGTCGAGGAGATCTGGGACGCCGCCGAGGCAACCTGACGCGACGCGCTCATGAGCCCCGAGACGGCAACGGCGATCGGCTTCGACAGGCGCCGGCCCGCGACAAGGATGAGACCGGACACGATGAGGAGCAGAATGGCGCCGATTATCGCAATGGTCTGCTGCAGGTCCCGGACGGGTTCGTTCAATTCATTCACCGACTGGCGGGCTATTACGGACCACCCGGCAATTTTGATCGGCGCATACCCCGCCACCGTTGACTCGCCGAGATAGGAGTATTCCTTTGCGCCGGTTTCTCCCGCCAGGATGGCCTTTCTGAGCTGCTCCATGCCCCCCTGGTCCTTCATATTGGCCTTCAGGATGAGGTCGGCATTCCGGTGTGCGACTACCGTCCCGGTCTTGTCGACCAGGTAGACGTAGCCCGTCTTGCCCAGCTTCATGGACGTCGCTCTCTGCACGAGATGATCTATTTTGAGCATGACAGCCGTGACCCCGACGACCTCATTATTGGCAATGACCGGGCCCGCTAAGGGAATGATTATTTTCCCGCTGTTTTTCGAGAGAACCGGACTGCCTACCGTGTACTGGCCTTTCATGGCGTTCTGGAAATAATCCCGGTCGGCGAGCGAAAGCCCCTTGGACTGGCCACCGTGGCCGTCGGCAAAAACTTTCCCGTCCTTGCCGATAACCGCAATGCTTTCGTAGTTGGCTCCAACGGCATCCATGGCGCTTTTCAGCTTGCGCGTGAGGCTTTCAATCTGGGTTGTCGATTGCGCCTCTCCATCCTTGGCGACTTTCGCGGTCGTGTCGACCGCATTGTTGCCGACCGCTATCTCCTTGACCATGTTCAATTCCGCCGTGAGCAGCATCTGGACCATGTCCGCGAGCGTGGTGGCGGTGGTTTCCATGTCCGCCAGAGAAAGCTGGACTATGGTCTTGGAAGACTGGGTTGCGGAAAGAAATCCGATGGACGCTACCGATACTGCTACAGCAAGAATTCCCCCCAGGATCAGTTTGCCCGTCAACGTCATGTTCTTGATCATTTTTGTCTGCCCCATTCGTTGGTTCAGCGCTTCGAACCCTCAACGACAAAGCGATTTGCCAATCCGTTCTTCCGCTCGTGTCAGGTAAGAGGGCCGCGGCCTGAGACGAAGAAGTCGAACCGTCCCGGCCTTTTTTAACCGCATATCTCTCAACTCGGCCGTGCCGGTCTGCGAAATCCGACCGACGGCCATTCCCGTTTGGTCTGGGATTTCAGTAGAGCAATAGGCATGCCACGGGATATATGAAAATGGAACAAGTAATTTCAGCAAGTTAAGTTGGAACTGGAGGCGCTTTTGGCGGGCGGACCGTCCTGAAAGCCGGGACCGAATCCTCATTTTCAGGACAAGGGCCCCGTCTTACGGCGGATGGGTGGGTGCAGCCGTGCTTTTGCCTATTGCTCGTCGGCGCTTTCCGCGGGTGTGGTTTCCTTGCAGACGGAGAGGTCGTGTTTCCGGAGGAAGTGGTAGAGCCGCGACCGGGAAAGGCCGGAAATGGAGCAGGCCTCCAAGACATTGCCCCCGGCACGGGACACGATCTCGCTGAAGTATTTCTTCTCGCCGTTTTCGAGAAGCATCTTTCGATACTGCTCAAACAGGGGGAGAGGTTCGTTCGAGCAGGGCCTTTCCCCGGGAGGGGCGCTCTTTTTCCCATGCACCGCCCTGTTCGACAGGAAGAACCTGGCCGCCTTGGCGCGGATTTCCACCGGCAGGTGCAGGGGATAGAGAATTGGATCGTCGTAGCCCGATGCCAGTGCGCTCTGAAGTACCCCGAACAGCTCGCGAACGTTCCCGGGCCAGTCATGCGTCTCCAGGGTTTCGAAAAAGTCGGGGGAAAACCCTTTCGTCGGGATGCGGGCTTTGCCGCAGGCCTTGGCCAGATAGTGCGTCGTCAACTGCCGTATGTCCTGACGGCGCTCTCTCAGGGGGGGCAGTTCGATCGGGAAGGAACGGATCCGGAAGAGCAGGTCTTTCCGGAAGGTTTCTGCCGCGGCCATTTGATCCAGGTCCCGGTTGGTCGCCGCTATCAGCCGGAACTCGCTCGTTTCCTCATGCTTGCTTCCGACCGGGCGGAACCGGTGTTCCTGCAGGACCCTGAGAAATGCCTTCTGAAGGGACTGGGGCAGCTCGCCGACTTCATCGAGGAACAAAGTCCCCCCGTGAGCCTGCTTGATCATGCCGTCCGTGCTCTTGTCGGCTCCCGTAAACGCTCCCTTTTCATGTCCGAAAAGAAGGCTCTCCACAATGGACTCCGGGAGCGCGGCGCAGTCCACCACCACGAAGGGCTTGGTGCGCCGGGGGCTGTTCGTGTGGAGCGCACGGGCGAACAATTCCTTGCCGGTGCCCGTTTCTCCGGTGATGAGCACGTTCACGTCGCTTCTGGACGCCTGTGCCAGATAGTATATGCAGGTCCTGATGGCAGGCGCATCTCCTATGATCTCGTGACGGTCGAGCGTGACAAGCTGGGATTTGGAGATCTTGGCCGACCTGTATTCCAGGGCGCGGATAACCGGCAGGAGGATTTTCTTCGGGGAGGCGGGTTTTTCGATATAGTCCCAGGCGCCCCAGCGAATGGCCGATTCAGCCCCGTCGGGGCTTCCCGAACCGGTCAGAATAATCACCTCGGGCGTTGAAGAGGCGCCCTTGATCTTGCCGATTGCATCCAAGCCGTTCCCGTCCGGCAACTGTACATCGAGGAGCACGATCTCGTAGGGCTTGGCGAAGACTTCCCTCAGTCCGTCGGCAAGAGTGAGACAATAGCTCGACTCATGCCCGGCTTTGCGCAGTATCTGCGTGAGCAGACGGCAAATTCCACTCTCATCCTCAATAATCAGGATACTGGCCATGAATGCAGACGCCCCTCTCCCCTATTCCTTGCAACTTCAGCGCGAAGCCGCGGGGAAAAGCGAGGATAACTTCCGGACCACATATAATCTTCTGATAACACACAATGATAAGTAATCGGCAATCTTTCCCCAGAAGATAACTTATGAGAGCGCTCTGTCCAGAACTTTTCTCAATAAGGTTGCGAGTTCCCGCAAAATAAAAGGTTTCATGAGCAGTCCCTGGATGCCGAGATCCCTCACCTTGTTTTCATCGACTTTTTCGCTGAATCCCGTGCAGAGTATCACGGGCAGGGCCGGCATCTTGCTGTGGACTTCCCTCGACAGATCCAGTCCGGTGAGATAGGGCATCGTAACGTCGGCGATGATGATATCGAACGGCTTGCCCGTAAGGGACTGTCTGAAAAGATCGAGCGCCTCCATGCCGTTGTTGCGGCACTCCACCTCATAGCCGAGCCGTTCCAGCATATACTTTGTCGCGGCGGCCAGAGCGGGCTCGTCGTCGGCCAGAAGAATCCTCTCGGTTCCCCGGGGCAGATCGACGGGTTCGAGGCTCTCGTCTTTCTGGGAGCCCTTCATCGCGGGTAAAAACACCTGAAAGGCGGCACCCTTGCCCGGACAGCTTTCGACTTCTATGGTGCCTCCATGGCTTTTCACAATCCCATGGACCACCGAAAGCCCCAGTCCCGTTCCGCCCCCCTGTTCCTTGGTGGTAAAAAAAGGATCGAAAATCCGGTTCAGGATGGCGGGGCTGATG
>JAJFVB010000126.1 GCA_021372055.1 Desulfobacteraceae bacterium
GGCCCTGGATGCCAACATCGGGTATGTGATGCGGAACAAGCACGCCAAGTCCGGAGGCAAGGTCCTTGGCGGAACATGCCAGAAGCAGAGCGACAAGCAGAAGCTGCTCCACGATTACGATTTCATCATCGAACTTGCGGCGGACATCTGGTCCGAGCTTAACACGACTCAGCGTGAGGCCCTCCTCCTGCACGAAATCATGCACGTCGGGGTCGAAGTCGATGATGATGGCGAAGCAAAGATGTTCATCCGGCCCCACGACACCGAGGAATTCGCCTATGTCATCAAAGTCTACGGCCTTTACAGCCTTGACCTGCAGGCTATCGGCGCGGCCATCGAGGCGAGCAAGAGGGCTGCATAGTGGCACGCGGCAGGGCGCAAAGCCCTAAATGGCCCGTGTGCCCGGTGAAAAACAGGGATTGCCTCGCCTATAAAAAGGACTCCTCCGGTCAGTGGACGTGCGGGGTTTTCGTTAGGATCGCGGACGTTCTTTCCGGAGAGGAGGAGTGCAAAAGGGACATCGATGAGCGAAACAAGCGCGAGCGAAATGCTCATGTTGGCGGTACGGTTTGAGTCTACGGCTTACAAGCAGCCCATACTCACGGATACAGTGGAAGAACTCCTTAAGCTTGTCGCGGAAACGCTGCCGTTGCTTGACCCGAATCAGCCGGGCCGTAACCGGATAAGTATCTGTACCGAGTACATCGACCCCGAGGTTTTTGACAAACTTCCCGACCTTTAGGGGGTTACATTTGGCCGGTTAAGTAGGGACACTATATTCTCTACTGGAGGCCAACATGTCAAAACCGGAGGTTGTAATGGGGCTCGATATCTCGATGCGCTCAACGGGAGTCGCAATTGTGGACGAGGGGATGAACATTTTGCACATCAGCACAACGGGCGGAACTAAGCATTTGGACCCTGACCCGGAGATTGACTGTATCTTGAGGGCGGATATCCAGATACGGCATGTCATAGCGCTATTGCGTAGATTTTGCCCAACAGTTTTGGTTATCGAAGGCCCCGCCTATGGCGCAAAAGGGTCCAGGGCGTGTCAGTTGTGGCAATTCACCGGGGCGCTAAAATACGCGGCTCTCAACGCATTCGATGGCAAGATTGTGATCGCCCCTCCCAAGACCGTGAAGAAGCATATCACAGGTAACGGCAACGCGGGAAAGGACGATATGATCGAGGCCGTCAAGAAAAGATTCGGCCTCGACATTAAAGACAACAATCAGTGTGACGCATTTAGCCTGTGCGTCTTTCATCTCGACAAAACCAAAAGGAGGTAAAGCATGCGAGGCTCAAAGGCCAAGCAGATCAGGAGGGAGATATATGGAGATTATAGCATCCGGGGTCGGCTCTATCACGGCGTTTATCATCGTGACTATCGAGTCGCTGTTGTGGCCGATAATCGCAGGCGGACGTACCAGCTTGCAAAACGCCTGATGCGTGGGCAAAATTCCGCCTCAATGGCCGAAGTCTTGAGAGGGATCGATGTCAGAGCAATCGCAGGAAAGTAGCGTGGAGTCGCTTGACGCGATGGCTCTTCCCGGCTTTGATCCCGACGCGCCACAAAAGCAGATCTATTCTGTCTTTAAGGGGGCCGACAGGATAGCTTTTGCGCTAAAAACGCTGGCCGAAAAGCTCAAGGCCCTCTCTGAGGGCCATCCGGAGGTTGAGGAAGTATGCGCCATGGCCAGGGCAATCCAGTACGATTTTGGCCGGATGCTGAATGTTGCTACAAGGTCAACTTCGGTCGAAGGGCGAGTAAAAGCGCTCAATGTGGTCAAGCGTTTTTGGAGACTCAACGAGAATAGCGTGAGTAATGAAGCGCTCCACTTTCTCAATGTCATCCTTGGTATCCCCCAAACGGATATTGGGATTCTATTGGGGACCTCGACAGCAAATATCGGGCAGCGAATCGACAGGTATAGGACATCACTTCTCCCAGCAGATATCAATCCGGATTTGATGGATGAGGACGACAAGGCGCAACTTGTGATGGCAAAGCTCTACCGGGTGGCCTCCTCTGATAAGGCGGATCGCGAATCGATAAATGCGGCCAGGGTTTTCCTTGAACTCTACAATAAACAGATCGAACGGTCGTCGGTGGAGAAGTGGAAACAGATCGAAATTTTGGCGGATTTCTTTTTCTCCCGGCTGATTCCGGCAATGCACCAGCAACTTACCTTGGCCGGGGTTAAGCTCGATATCCGGTCAATATGTCTCCCCTTATTTGAGGAGGCGGGGCAGGAGTTGAGGACCGTCGTCAATAAAGTCAAGTTTGTCCATACTCCCAAGAAGAAAGGCAGGCCAAAGAAAAATGACACTAAATGAAGCCTTGGTCCACATCCAGACCTGCCGGAGCATCGAGGAACTTTACTCCGTCTGGCAACAATATATGCCGGATTGGAAGCGGACTCTCGGCCCTATCGAGCTTCGTCGGGTTATCGCGACCAAAGATGAGTGCAAATTGAGGTTTGCCCAGGAGGCTATACGCCGCAACGAAGGAGATATGGATATTATGGCCGTCCTTCTTTCGACAATTCGCGGCATGTTCGAGTCAACACCCCTGACCGAAGCGTGGGAGGAACTGGCTTCCAGCGGCCTCAGTGATATGGACGCAACTGACCCTAGCGAGGCGATCTTCCTTTTTGCCCTCCGGCTCGTGGAAACCGCTGATCCGGAAACGCTGCTCACCGTCTGGGAGCGTGAGCGCCCGTGGTGGAAAAGGAAGCTCCCTGTTGCGGCATACAGGATTCTCAGCGACACGTTCCATGAACGGCTGAAGGCCCTGAACCTGCAGGCTTTCCGGGAAGGCAAATATGGCAGTTTCTGAGAATTCGATTCCAAACATACTGCAATGGGTGGACAGCCGCACCGAGTCATTGCGGATGGACTACTCCCTGTCCATTGCCGAGCGAGTGGTAAAGTACTACCGCATCGACGGCAATAGGTTTGGGTTCAGGGGGTTCGAGTGGCAGATAGGAATATTGAACGACTATCACCCGAGGCAGGTTGTGGTGAAGCGCTCCCAGGTTGGGCTCACTCTCATTATGATGGTCAAGATCATCCTAATACTGGAGCAATACGGGCTTATCCCCTACTACTACCAGGATGATTTTGGCCAGTTTTTAAGCCTTTCACCGTGCGGGATTTACACGTTCGAGAACGCCGGGAAAGTCACCCAGTTCAGCGCCGACCGGCTGAAGTCGTTCATTGCCGAGAACCCTATTCTCCAGGGGCTCCTTGCAGAGGGCGACGTCGACCAGACAATGCTCAAAAAATTTGGGAACTCCTCGCTCTACCTCGGGGGACGTCGAACGGTTGAGTCCGTCACATCCATTCCGGCGCACATCGTCCTGGCCGATGAATGGGACCGCACCTACGACTACTCGATCGGCGAGCAGCTTGAATCGCGCCTCAAAGCTTCCCAGATGTTCCGGGCAAAGAGCCAGCGCGGGATATTGATCAAGTATTCGACCCCGGAAGCGTTCGGCGT
>JAJFVB010000131.1 GCA_021372055.1 Desulfobacteraceae bacterium
CACCACCAAGGAAATGGGACGCGGGGCCGGACTGGGGTTAGCCTCCGTTTACGGTATTGTCAAAAACCACAACGGCTTTATCAACGTTTATTCCGAAAAGGGGCATGGATCAACTTTTAATATCTACCTTCCTGCGTCTCCAAACAAGAAACTTGAAGAACAGAACGCTGAACAGAAGAAAGAAATCTTCCTGGGGCTCCTAGAAGGGGAAGCTTTTTGCATTCTTGTTTTTCAGGAGGATATCCATGCGGACTATTGTCTCTTTCCGGCACATCGAAGCCTCAGATCCTCTCAAACTTTACGCTGAGGAAAAACTGTCGAGGATCAAAAAGTACATCGAAGAGCCGATTGAAGCCCACGTCGTGCTCAAGGTGGAGAAGTTCAGGCACATAGCCGAAGTCACCATCGATGCTCCCGGATTGCGTCTGAACGGCGCCGAGGAGACCGACAACATGTATTCGAGCATCGATCTGCTGGCCGACAGCCTCGAGGCGCAGGTGAAACGGGGCAAGGGAAAGGTCCAGCGACGCAGGACGGGAACGGCGGCCGGCGCGGTCACCGGGGAAACGGCGGCGGCGGGCGACGACAAGGAACCGCGCATCATCAGGGCCGAGCAGGTTCACGCCAAACCGATGGACCTCGATGAGGCCGTCATGCAGCTAAATCTGACGACAGGCGAATTCATGGTGTTCACAAACAGGAACACCAATCGCGTGAACGTCCTCTACAGAAGAAAAGACGGCAATCTCGGCCTGATCGAAACCGTTGGCTAGGTCGTCGCTCTGAGGGTTTTAACGGTTGAGTTTTCCCGGGGCGGGGGGGTTGTTTTCCTCCGCCCTCGTTTAATTGAACAAATGGCCCGGGGCCGCTCTTTCCGGGCGGCATTGCACCCGGACTCGATCAGCAGGGGCGGAAGCGGTCCACTTCCGCGATTCAGTGAGTCGTCCTTGCAGGTTGTCCTTATCCTGGGTTGGAACTCGGTAGAGGGGATTTAATGAAAATTCTCGACATTCTCGCATTGGACTCCATTGTCCCTGAGCTGACGGGAAAGACCAAGACGCAGGTTCTTGAAGAACTGATCGAAGCAGTCAAACTGACCAAACCTCAAGTCGACCGCGAACGGCTCATGAGAGTCCTGCTCGAAAGGGAGCGTCTGGGGAGCACCGGAATCGGAGACGGAATTGCCATCCCCCACGGAAAACTCAAGGACATCGATGACCTGGTTTTGTCTTTCGGCCGGTCGGCCGAGGGCATTGATTTCGAATCCATGGACGGGAAGCCTGTTCACCTGTTCTTTCTGCTCGTCGCCCCCGAGGCTTGCTCGGGCATCCATCTCCGGGCGCTTGCCAAGATCGCCCGCCTGCTCAAAAACGGCGTCGTTCGCAAACGGCTCGGAAAAGTGGATAACCGCGAAGAGATTTTTTCCATCATTCAGCAGGAAGACGAGGACTTCTAGTCGCTTTGCACTCGAGGAGAGAGATCTCCTCGCTCCCCGCCCGTCGGATTTGTTGGGCAATCCCACCCTTGACGCAGCCTGTTCTTTTGGCACTGGCAGGATCTCGTGATGACAGAGACGAAACCCCACGTCGTTGTGGTTACCGGTCTATCCGGCTCAGGCAAGAGTACCGCAATCAAAGCATTCGAGGACATCGATTACTTCTGCATAGACAATCTCCCGGTGCCTTTGCTGGGGAACTTCCTGTCCCTGTGCGAGAAGGACATGCCGGACATTGTGCGGATCGCCCTGGGCATAGACATACGGGAGCGCAGTTTTCTCAAGAACTACGACGCGATTTTCCGGGATCTCGAAGCCGCGGGATACCAGTTTGAAATCATCTTCCTCGAGGCTGAAGACAACACGCTTCAACGCCGCTACAGCCAGACCCGGCGGGTTCATCCCGCGGCAGCCTCCGATCAGGTTCTCGTGCGGGCGATCAACACCGAGCGGGAACTCCTGAAAGCCCTCAGGAGCAGGGCCACGAGAATCATCGATACGGGCGCCCTTACGGTTCACGAACTCAAGCAGATGATCACGAGGGCCTACTCCCTTGTGAAGGAAAACGAACAACTCAGCATCCAGGTCCTTTCTTTCGGCTACAAGTACGGCCTTCCCTTCGAAGCCGATCTGGTGATGGACGTGAGGTTCCTGCCCAATCCCTTCTTTGTCGAGGGCTTGGGCCAGTTCAACGGCTGCGCCGAACCCGTCAGGTCCTGGGTTCTGCAATGGCCCACGGTGCAGGAGTTTCTCGGCGACTATTGCGGCCTCATGCTCAAACTGCTCCCGGAATACATAAAGGAGGGAAAACGCTACCTGACGATAGCCGTAGGCTGTACGGGAGGCAAACACAGATCCGTGGTCATTGCTGAACAAATTGCTGACAGACTTGCGAAAAATAATTATTATCTTAAGGTATTCCACCGAGACATTAATCTGGAATAGGAAAGGGCTGAGTTGGTCGAAGAAAACGGCGCTGAACTCATTGGGGTTATTGCGATTTCTCACTGCAGTCTTGCCGAGGAGATGGTAAAGGTGGCCGAGATGATCGTAGGGCCGCTTAAGAACTGCAAAGCCATATGTTTCAAGCCCGATGAAGCCGTGGACACCATGATGAAGCTGCTTCGCGATGCGATAAAAGAAGTGGATCAGGGGAAGGGAGTCCTTATCCTGACCGATCTTTTCGGCGGCACGCCGGCCAATATCAGCCTGTCCTTTCAGGGCCCCGGAGTCGAAGTGGTCTGCGGGATGAACCTGCCGATGCTGATCAAGCTCGCGGGATGTCGTACGGGGCATACTCTGGCCCAGGCCGCTTCCATCGTCAAGGAGTACGGGCAGAGGCACATCTCCCTGGCCGGCGAGGTGCTGGCCCGCCAGATAAGGACCGCCTCCCTTTCGTAGTGTGCGCACATGGGTATTGATATAACCATCTCATTCCCGGTAAAGGCCGACATACCGGCGATTCTCCAAATTGAACTCGACAGTCAGCCCGAGCCCTGGTCGGAACGGTCCTTTTTGGAGGAGTTGGCGCGGATCCATTCTTATTTGCTGGTGGCCCGCATCGAAGATGCCGATAAATCCGGGGATGCCTGCCTTTCCGTTCCTTCCGGCACCATCGTGGGATACATCTGTTTCTGGTCTGTCGCAGACGAAATTCAGATCCTGAATATCGCCGTGGCGAAGGGATTCAGGCGCAGGGGCATCGGCTGCAAATTGATCGAGTACACCATGCGGACGGCCGGCGAAAAACACGCGCGATGCGTCAATCTTGAAGTCAGGAAGAGCAACGCCGAGGCTATCGCTCTTTACCGGAGCTTTGGTTTCAAAGCCGTGGGAGAGAGGCCGAACTATTACTGCACGACGCACAACGAACCCGCCGTACTGATGGAACTCGAACTCGAAACCGTCAAGGTCGGATAAACGGAAAAGGAACCTCCACGAATGGATTTCGATCATCTGCACTCAGAAGCTCTTACGCGGAACATGGACCTGACCAATATCAAGGTGGAGATTCCCGTCTCCTTTGAAGTCCTGGAGGAAGCGGTAAAGGGATATGCCGGAAAGGAAAAGCAGGCCCGCGAACTCCTTCTGGAATACCATCACGCATACAGGAACTGGCACTATGTCGTGCAGGAAACCCAGCGCTACGCGGTGGGCAATCTGCGCGTCTACCGCACCACGCCGCTCAGCGGGAACGTCATATTCCTGCTCTCGCGCGTTCTCATCAACGCGCTCAGGGAGTCGGAGCGTTTTGAGATCCGAAGCCTTGCCGCCGACCATCTTCTTTCGTACTGGATAAAACTTGCCGAAGAAATGCCCGAAGATCTCGCCAGACCCGTGCCCGAAGGCGTAACGCCCGAGAGTCTCGACGCATGTTTCGATAAGGACGCCTCCTGCCACCAGGGCATCCTCCGGTATTTTTTCCGCGAACTGAGCGAACTCCCGGAGGCTCCCTTCGAGTATCTCATGCGCAGCTTTTATCCGCCGAAAAGGCTGGCGGCCAAACTGCTCGCCATCTGGCCAGACGGCGCTT
>JAJFVB010000140.1 GCA_021372055.1 Desulfobacteraceae bacterium
AAGCGGCCGGCTGATTTCGAATTCGCATGTCTCGCATCCGAAATGAACTCATACCCCCTGAATGGTCATGAATATATCCAGAGCAAGAATTATCCCTGTGTCCTGTGTGCTGTTTGCGGTGCTCCTTTTCTCTCCGTGCGCTCTGCGCGCCGAAACGGCGCGCCTTGCCGACGGGACGGGCATGCACTACGAAACCGCCGGATCCGGAAGTGTGCCGGTTGTGCTCATCCACGGTTACGCCATGTCCTGGGTGGCCTGGGAGCGGGTTATTGCAGAGTTTGCGCCGCGGTACAGATTGTATGCGGTGGACCTGCGCGGCTTCGGCGACTCGGACAAGCCCGAGGGCGGATATGAACTGGTGCGGATGGCCGATGACCTTGTCGAGTTTCTG
The DNA here is from genome assembly GCA_021372055.1 of Desulfobacteraceae bacterium. Lineage (GTDB taxonomy): Bacteria > Desulfobacterota > Syntrophobacteria > Syntrophobacterales > Syntrophobacteraceae > SbD1. The sequence goes on from JAJFVB010000140.1 coordinate 392, forward strand.
GACGCTCTGAAGATCCCGAAAGCCGTTTTTGTCGGTCACTCCATGGGCGGCACCATAGCCCAGCATATTGCCGTTCGGCATCCCGGAAGGGTCCTCGGATTGGTGCTCGCCAATTCTCTTGCATGCAACCTGCCTCCCGTGGGAATCAGCGATTCCGTCAGGCAAAGGCTGGAAGGCTACGGGACGCCGGAAAACAATGCCAGGCTCCTCCGATCGGGTTTCCCCTCTTCTTTCGACCCCGAAAACATCTCGCCCGAAGAGATCGAGCGCTTCGTTCAAATCGGCTTGAAAGCCTCGAGCGCCGCCCTGAGGGAGACTCTCGAAGACCTGTTCACGGCGCCCGCCGTCCCCGGCGACAGATTTGCCGGCCTGAAAGTACCTGTCCTGATCGTGATCAGCACTCACGACCGGCTCGCCACGTTCGAACACGCGGTTGCTCTGAGCGACGCGATACCCGGCGCCGCGATACGGGTCGTGACCCGCTCCGGCCATTGCCCGATGTGGGAGAGAAGCCATGAGTTCACGCGGATTCTGACGGAATTTCTCCAATCTTCCTTGCCCGCCGCAGCGGCGTCGAACTAACGCCGATGTTATAATGTAAATTGACAGGACCAAAGATGAGATTTATTGACGAAGTGACAATCAGAATTGTGGCGGGAAAAGGCGGTAACGGATGCGTGAGCTTCCGGCGCGAAAAATACGTTCCCCGGGGCGGACCGGACGGAGGAGACGGAGGCGGGGGGGGCAGCATCATTTTTGAAGCTTCGGACCGCAAGCACAGTCTTCTCGATTTCCGCTACAGGAATCTTTTCCGGGCTCCCCGGGGGCGCAACGGAGAGGGACAAAACAGGCACGGGCGCGGCGGCGAGGATCTTGTTCTGGAGGTCCCGGTGGGCACAGTCGCAAAAGATCCCCTGACCGGAGATACCATGGCCGACCTCGCCGAAGCCGGGCAGCGGTGGACGGGCGCGAAGGGCGGCAGGGGCGGAAAGGGCAACGCGCATTTCGTTTCATCGACCCACCGGAGCCCCCGCTTTTCTCAGGAGGGCGAAACGGGGGAGGAACGGGAACTCAGGCTGGAGCTCAAACTCATAGCCGATGTCGGACTTGTCGGCCTTCCCAATGCCGGAAAATCGACTCTCATATCGGTGGTTTCGGCCGCGAGGCCCAAAATAGCCGATTATCCTTTCACGACTCTTACT
>JAJFVB010000157.1 GCA_021372055.1 Desulfobacteraceae bacterium
AATCGCCTCGGCGATATCCTGAAATTCGAGTCGGGAGACGTGAAACGCTACTCCCGCGAAGACGTGACGGTGCTCTCCGGCCAGGAGCTCTCTATGGGCGCGGTCGTTGGCAAAGTCGCCCTCGGTTCCTGCCCGGTAACCGGAACGGCAGATGCGGGCAACTCGGGTGCCGGGACCTGCAGCGCAGTCAGCGCCGGAGCCCAGGCGCAGGTGGGGATCTACAAGGTCCAGTGCGTCAAGGTCGTATCGGGCGCCGGGGATTTCGAGGTGATCGCACCGGATGGGAAGCTCGTGGGCATAGCAACAACCGGCATTGCCTTTACCAGCCCTCATATCAACCTCACGGTAAACGACGGCACGCCCGACTTTGCGCTGGGAGACAAGTTCACCATCGCAATTCCCGCGGGGTCCGGGAAGGTCAAGGCAATCGATTTTTCAGCTGTTGACGGCTCCCAGAACGCTTACGGCATTTTAATCGGTGCTGTCGATACGACGGGGACGCTTAAAAGCCTCGCCTTCACCTCCGGCGGGACCTATGCCGTAATGCCAGGGGACCAGGTCAAGGGGGCAACGAGCGGGGCTACCGGCCGGGTGCAGAGCTTATCGCTTTCAAGCGGTTCCTGGGCAAACGGCGATGCCGCGGGAACGCTCATCCTGGACGATGTTGCCGGTACCTTCCAGTCTGAGAACCTCAACGTGGAAGATAACACGAACGTCGCAACCATCGGGGGCAACGCTTCCGCCTATTATCCCGACCGCCCGGGAGTGGCCGTCGTAAGAGATGCCGAAATCAATGCGGCAAATCTCGTGTGGCCGGCCGGAGCGACCTCGGATCAGAAGGCGGCAGCGCTCGTAAGGCTTGCCGAACGAGGAATCGTTTCCCGTCCCATAGCGTAACGGTTAAACCGAAAGGAGCCTTTAGGCCATGATACTCAATCCTTTTCAAAACGATGCCTTCAACATGGTTTCGCTTACGCAGAGCATCAATATTTTGCCGAACATGTACGGCAGGTGCGAACAGCTGAACCTTTTCCCGATCAAGGGCGTTTCCTCCCGCCAGATCGTCGTTGAAGAGCAAAACGGTTTTTTGAATATCCTTCCGACCCGCCCGGTGGGATCACCCGGGACCATTGGTTCAAGCCCGAAGAGGAAGGTGCGCACCTTTACCGTCCCCCATATCCCGCATGACGACTCGATTCTTCCCGAAGACTACGCGAACGTCCGGGCCTTCGGGACGGAAAACCAGATCCAGACTCTCGTTGGAATCGTAAACGACCGGCTTCAGCGAATGAAAAACAAACACGACATCACGAAGGAATACCTCCGGATGGGTGCTCTTAAGGGCGTGATCCTCGACTCCGACGGGGTCACGGTCATCTACAACCTCTTTAACGAGTTCCAGATCAAGCAGAAATCCATCGACTTCGTTCTCGGGACTTCGACCACCGACGTTCGCGGAAAGTGCATGGAGCTCCTCCGGCACATCGAGCTCAGCCTCATGGGCGAAGTCATGAGCGGAGTGCGGTGCCTGGTGAGCCCGGAATTTTTCGACAAGCTCACATCCCACGCAAACGTCAAAGCCGCCTACCAGAACTACTACGCGGCCCAGAACATGCTGGGGGGCGATCTCAGGAAGGGCTTCCAGTTCGGCGGCATTACCTGGGAAGAATATCTCGGGCGGGCTTCCGATATCGACGGGAACGTCCACAAGTTCGTCCCGGCCGGCGAAGGCATTTCGTTTCCCGAAGGGACGATGGACACCTTCAGGACGGTCTGCGCTCCCGCTGACTTTCTGGATACCGTTGGCACCATCGGGCAGCCCTATTACGCGAAGATGAAGGTGCGGGACTTCGAGCGCGGGGTCGATCTGCACACGCAGAGCAACATCCTGCCCATGTGCGCACGCCCCTCGCTTCTTGTTCGCGTCTGGTCTTCGAATTAGGAGCTGGGTTCATGGCTTCCGAGCTTGAGCGCTTGAATGCGGCTGTAATGGCCGCATTCGGCAAAACCATCACCTACACGCCGGCGGATTTTTCCGTCGTAGCGTTCCAGTGTAGGGCTGATTTCAACATCGGGCCGGAAATGATCGACCAGCTGGAAGCCAAGTCGGTTGTCGATAGGTGCAGGTGCCGGATCGAGCACGCAAGCCTAACGGTCCATGGTCTTTCGGGTCCTGTCACCAAACAGGAACACCGGATCGCAGACCAGATCACGAAGCCTGACTTCAACGGAAGCGATGAAGTCTGGGACGTGATTGGAAAAGAGCCCGAGGACGGCGGGACCTGGCTTTTGACCCTCGAGAGAAACACACGGCTCGCTTTGTAGAAGGCAAAAACGCATGTCCGTTATCTCGGCACTCTTACCCAAGGCCGCACGCGAAGCCGGAACGTATTTCAGCACGGGTCTATCCATCCCGGAGAAAGCATGCGGGACCATGGAAGTGATGCTGAGCTTATCTGGGAACGATCTCAAGGACCCGGAAGTTTCAATCGTTTTCGGAATCGAAGTTTTCAAAAGTGGGGAATGGAAAGAGGACGCGGGAGCTGTGTTTACGGGAAGCCCGGATAATTCCGAGCAACCGGGCTTTTTCGTAAACGTTTCCGATTATGCGGGAAAGACGATCCGGGCGCGGTTTACGGCTGGAAAGCGTGTCTCAAGCATGAGCATGACGGCGGAGTATTAGGAATATGGCAATCACCCACGTGCAAAGCGCGACCAACAGGACGGGGAGCAACGTAACATCGCTTTCCAAAGCGTTTTCGAGCAACGTTACGCTCGGGAACCTGATCGTTGTTTGCGCGGGGACGAAGACCGGGGTGCTTCCTTCCGGAGGTTGTTCGGATAACCTGGGGAACACATACAGCCAGGCCGTGGTGCAGTACAACGACCAGGGCGCAAACGTCCGCTATGCAGCGATCTATTACGCGGTGGTGACAGCTGCCGGGTCCTGCACCGTCACGATTACGCCGTCTTCGAGTTGTTCGATTGCCATGTCCATCTCGGAGTTTTCGGGATGCGCGGCAAGCTCGCCTTTGGATACGACCAACTCGGGAACGGGAAACAGCACCGCCCCGAGTTCCGGCAGTGTGACGCCGAACGGCTCGGATCTTCTTGTCGGAGCCATGACCTTCGAGGGAAGTGCCGCCACCATCACGTCGGATTCCGATTACACCGAGATCTACGCCTACGGCAACGCCACTCCCTACCTCGGGAGTGAGTACAGGCTGAACCGTTCCAGCGCCGACACGGCCGATTGGACCCTGCAATATACCCGTCAATGGGTTGCCGTCATTGCCGCTTTCAAGCCTTCGGGGACTGTCCATACGGTTACGGCGTCGGACGGAGTGAAGGGCGGAGAAACCAATTCCACGGCGTGTGCCGTCTCTGGAACGGTCACAGATGGACTGAAGGGCGGGGACGGCCTTAGTCCTTCCTGTAGCTATCCGGTATCGGGCGAGGATGGGGTCGCTTTTTCCGACCTCGTCTCGGTTTCACTGGCAATCGCTTTGACGGCAGCAGACGGCGCGAAGCTCGCGGACGGCTCATGCGCTCAATTCGATTTCGCTCCCTCGGTATTCGAGGACCTTTCCCTCGCCGATGCGATTTCGGTCGCCTGCATCCTGAACGCGGGAGCGGTGGACGGTTTCACAGCCGGGGGTATCTGCGGGCCGGGGAATCTCTACACCGTAACAGCCGATGACGGGATCGAGGCGGGCGAGGCCCTTTCGGCAATCCTTCAGTATGCGGCGACGGTGAATGCGGGGATCAATGCGGGTGAGATAGCTTCGGCGGCATGCCGTTTCGAGGTTTCGGTATCCGACGTTTCCCGGGTCTCCGATGTAATCGCCGCGGTTTGCGGGTTTGCCTTATCTGTCACGGACGGCTGCAATCTTTCCGGGATCGCAATCGACCCGCTCGCCGGGGCAATCGGCGGGGTTCGGATCAGTTTCAGCGCTTCAGCCAGGACGTTTGTTTTCGAAGTCAAGCCGAAGGCTTTCAACTTCATAGCCAATTAGGAAGGGCAACGACATGCCGGACAATATCGTAAAGGTTGACGGACTCAAGGCGGGCGGGATCTTCACAGTAGAGTGCTTCGACTCGTCGGGGAAGCTCAAGTGGCGCGATACGGCCGAAAACCTTGTCGTAAACGCAGGCCTCAATCACCTGCTCGATGTGGTCTTTCATGGGGTTTCACAAATATCCCCCTGGCACATGGGGCTTGTCGGCGCGTCTCCCACTTACGCCGCCACGGATACCCTTTCCTCTCATTCCGGGTGGACGGAGTTCAATAGCTACACGGGGAACCGGCAGGAATTCAATGAAGGCGCCGCATCGAGCCAGCAAATCAGCAATTCGGGGAATGCTGCGTCTTTTGCGATCACGGGAAGCGGAACGGTAGCCGGCGCTTTCATCTGTTCGGTCAATACCGGGACCTCTGGGATTCTTTTTTGCGAAGCGAGTTTTTCCCAGGGTGCAAAGAGTGTTTCCAGCGGCGATACGGTCAACGTGACCTACACCCTCAGTGCCGCGGATGACGGGGCCTAAAAGCGATGGTTGACGATTTCGAGGGGCGGGAAATCATCACAATCAAGCCCAGCACCAGGGACTACCCCATTTCAATGAGCTTTCGCGTGTGCAGCTCTGAAATGGCAAACGACGGTGCGATTCCCTTTGGAACCACGATCTCGAGTGCGGTTGTCAAAGCATACGACCCGACCGGCGCGGACGTGACAGCAAATCTTGTGACCATTCCCGCCACGGTCCAAAAAAACACCGTCAAATGCGGGGTTTCCTGGCACGAGGGGATCGTGCCGGGTCTTCACACTCTCACGGCCGTTTTGACCTTTGCGAGCGGCCACATTGACGAGTTTGATCTCAAACGCGTCCTGGTGGAGGCGAACTGATGGAATTTGGAAGCGAGATCCGGACCCTTCGGAATGCCTTGATTGAAAAGATCAAGGCTGCTCTTGGCCCTCACGTTCTGGTCGACAGGTTTGCCGGTGAGGAGCGTGCAAAGGAATCGGCCTGCCCATCGGTTTATATCCAGTATGTCGGCGGGATTGCCCGGGAGAGCGAGGAAATCGGCGCTGTCACATACCAGTACGACACTATCTGGCTCCTGCACATTCAGACCGAAGATGCGGATCATGGAAGCGATGGCGACGAACAGGCGGCGGCTTATCTCGAAGCCATCAGGCGCGCGCTTCACGGGACC
>JAJFVB010000160.1 GCA_021372055.1 Desulfobacteraceae bacterium
CGTCCCGGCGATCATGCACAGCGGCTTCGAGATCGGCTGCGGAAGCTTCGATGGTCCTTCGGGCGCCTCCGAAGATGTCGAGTTCCCAGGCCGCATCGAGTCCCGTACGGAAAAAATTGGACGTGGTCGCCGTGGAACCCGATTTTCCCGTGCCCAGGTTCCCGGACGTGCGGGTCCTCGAGTATTCGGCGTTCACATCGACCGTCGGCCACAACCCGGCGGAAGAGACCCCGAGAGCGGCCCTCGCCTGACGGATTCGCGATTCGGCTTGGCGAAGGTCCAGGTTCGACCGGATGGCCCTTTCCACGAGCGAGGTGAGCAGCGGGTCGTTAAAGCCGGACCACCACTGCGCCAGTTCGGCGGGATCGGAGGTGATGGCCGTTTTCCCTTCGGCCTCGGGGCTCAGCCCCTGCCATTCCGAAGGCACCTTCGCCTTCGGCCTGACGAAATCCGGTCCCGCAGCGCATCCGAGAAACCCCAGCATGCAAAGTCCGCCCAGTAAAACCGTTCCAATTTTATGTCGCATCCGCACAGCCTTCAAATCAATCGGAAGCAGCGGGGAAAGGCTATCAGTCCCCGCGATTGCTACTCGTATCTCAGCGCGATGATCGGGTCGAGGCGCGAAGCCTTCCATGCCGGGTAATACCCGAAGGCTATTCCCACGGCGGCCGATACGAGAAAAGCGGCCAAAATGGCCTCCAGGGAAAGTTCCACCGGCCACCGGAGAACGGCCGAGACGATATAGGATATTCCCTGCCCGACAATGATGCCGATAAACCCGCCGAAAAAGCAAAGGACGACGGATTCGACGAGAAACTGCTGGAGGACGCTGCCGCTGCGCGCGCCCACCGCCATTCTCAGGCCTATTTCCCTTGTCCGCTCGGTCACCGACACCAGCATGATGTTCATGATGCCAACGCCGCCGACGACGAGCGAAATCAGGGCTACGCTCAGGAGCAGCTTGGTCATCATCTCGGTGGTCGAGGTGAGCGCCTTGGTCATCTCGGTCATATCCCGGATATTGAAATCGTCAGGTTCGCCGGAGCGGATCCGGTGGCGCTCGCGCAGAAGCTGCGTGATCTGCTGGACCGCGGCGGGCGCTTCGGCGGTGGACTTTGCGGCAGTGAGGATCTGGTCGACGTTGGCAAACCGGACGGGCAGAGGGGTATCGGCGGCCTGAGTCGTGGACTGCTCGGGGTAGAGACCGTTCTGGCTGCCCGGATAGAGCCCGCTCAGCGTGTTCACCGAACTGGACGAGGATGAAGACGAGGTGCTGGAAGACGAAGAAGTCGAGGATGTGCTCTGGTTTACATTTCCCAGAGACGAACCGGTCACGCGGTACTTGATGGCCGTCCACGGCGCGATGAGAATGTCGTCCTGGTCCATCCCCATCATGTTTGCCCCCTTGCTGCTGAGCACGCCAAGGACTTTAAAGGAGACGTTTTTCACCCGCACCTCTTTGCCCACGGGGGACTCTCCCTGAAAAAGCTCCGTTACGAGCCGTTTTCCGAGCACGCAGACCTTGCTCGCGTTGCGCACGTCCCGGTCCGTGAACATCTCCCCTTCCGCGAGGTCCCATTCGCGCGCGACAACAAAATTCGGCGTCGTTCCGTGGATGAAGGAAGGGACCCAGTTGCGGTTCCCGTAAATCACCTGCGTCCTTGCCCGCACAATCGGCGCCGCGGCGCGCACCGAGGGACACTCGGCGGCAATGGCGTCGGCATCGCCCGGCGTGAGCGTCATGACGCTGCCGACTCCAAAGCTCACGCCTCCGCTCGATGCAGTTCCCGGATGCACCAGCAGGTTTGCCGCCCCCATGCTGGCGATCGTTTTCTGAATGGCGGTCGACGAGCCCCTTCCAATTTCCATCATGGCGATGACGGCGGCAACCCCGATGATGATCCCGAGAGCGGTCAGGGCGGCGCGCAAGACGTTGCGGCGAAGGCCCGTGATGGCGGTCCCGAACATCCGGCCGAGGCGCAGCCGAGTTTTTTTCAGCACTTTAATCTTCGGCTGGACGACCGCTTTGGGGCCCCCGGCTTCCGCTCCCGACGGTTCGTCCTCGACGAGTCCGTCCCGTATCCGGATCACCCGCTTGGCGCACTTTGCCACGTGCGGATCATGGGTCACGAGTATGATCGTGACCCCTTCCTCCTCGTTTAGCTTCTGGAAAGCCCTCAGGACCTCGTCGCTCGTCTGCGAGTCAAGGTTCCCGGTGGGTTCGGCGGCAAAGAGAAGCGACGGGCTGTTTATCAGCGAGCGGGCAATGGCAACACGCTGCTGCTGGCCTCCGGAAAGCTGTGAGGGCTCGTTTTGCATATGGCCTTCGAGTCCCATCTTCCGGAGAAGCTCTTCGGCTTTCCGGCGGCCTTCGCCGTTATCGGACTCGGGGGCATAGGTGAGCGGCATCATGATGTTTGCAAGAGCCGTGGTGCGTGGAAGCAGGTTGAAATTCTGGAAAACAAATCCGATCTTCTGGTTCCTGACAAGAGCCCGCTCGTCCGAGGAAAGGGCCGCGACGTCCTGGCCTTCGAGCCAATAATTGCCGGAAGTGGGCCTGTCCAGGCACCCGAGGATGTTCATGAGCGTCGTTTTGCCCGACCCCGAAGCCCCCATCAGGGCCACGAACTCCCCCTGTTCGATGCGCAGGGAAATCCCCCGCAAGACCGGGATATCGATCTCGCCCAGGTTGTATGTCTTTCGAATTTCTCTCAGCTCTATAAGTTCCATCTGTCTTCCGACTCCCGAAGCGTTCCCTTTGCATGCTATTTCTAGTTCGGAGGAGGCCCCGGAGATCCCCGGCGCGAGGGAAGACGCGGCGTAAACGGGCTGACGGTCTGGGTCTGCTCGGGGGCGTCTTTGCGTTGCTCACCGATAACGACCTGCATGCCCTCCTTGACGCCCGGTCCCTGAACCTCGGTCACGCTTCCGTCGTTTGTCCCGATCAGGACGGGAACGGACCTGACAAAATTGCCCTCGGGCACCCAAACGGTCCCCTTGGCAAAACCCTCCGGGGATTCCTCCGATTGGGCTCCCTCCGGCTGCTTTCCCCGGCCGTCCGGTGCGATCTGGGACGACTGGGGCACCCATCTCACAGCGGCATTCGGCACGTAAAGGACGTTTTGACGGCTCTTCAGCAGGAACTTCACATTGGCGGTGAGATAGGGAAGCAGTTTCCCGCTGGAGTTATCCGTCACCACTTCGACGATATAGTTCACGACGTTTTGCGTCATGCTGGCGTTGAGCCTGATCTTTCCGACCTCGCCCTCGAACGTGTGGCCCGGGAAGGCGTCGGCGGTAAAGTTCACCGCCTGCCCCGGAAAGATACTCCCGACATCGGCCTCGTTCACGGCCACCCAGACCTGCATGCGCTTGAGATCCTTGGCGAGAAGAAAGAGACTGGGCGCGTTGAGGCTTGCAACGACGGTCTGTCCGATATTCACCCGGCGGTCGATTATCACGCCTTTTACCGGGGACCTGATCGTGCAGTAATCCAGGTTCTGCTGCGCCCGGCTGAGGCTGGCTTTGGCCTGGGCGACGGATTCTTTGGACTGCTGAATGGAAGCGCGTCCGACCGCCACATTGGCCTTGGCGACCTCGTAGGCCGAGAGGGCCGCATCGTAGTCGGCCTTGGAGAGGGCTTCGGAGGGCCCGAGCCTCTTTGCGCGGTTCCAGTCCCGCTCGGCCTGAACGAGTTTGGCCTGGAGCTGGCCGAGGTCGGCTTCCGTGCGCGCGACACCGGCTTTCGCCTGTTCCAGCTGCGCCTTGTAGAGATTCACGTCAGCGGAAAAAAGGGCGTCGTCGATCTGCGCCAGGACCATTGCCTCCTCGACGGCGGACCCGTAATCGATAGCCTTGCCGTCCCGGTCCTTGCCGAAAGCGAGAATCCTTCCTGCGACCTGCGCCCCGACGTCGATGACTTCTTCGGGTTCAACGGTTCCCGTCGCGCTTATCGTGGCGTGGAGATCGCCCCGCTGCACGGGGACGGTCCGGAAGCCCGCACTCTGGGATTTGCCTGAAGACAGGTAGAAGGCGAGAGCAAGTACGGCGCCCAGCGCCACCGCAACGAGGACAATCCCGCGTTTGATTCTACGATTCATCTCATATCCCCGCTCATTGAGGAAAATCCGCCTGCCCGCCAAGAGGCAAACGGCAACCGCCCGAAAGGCAAAAATATCGGATAAGGGTATAGTCTTGAGGCCGAAGGGCAATGTTACACATGGCGTGAGAAATTAGCACGCTTGCATGCGGGCGGCTATACGGAAATCGAAAGAGGATGGCGGGAGCGGCTCTCCGCTTCCTTTTCGCATCCCCGCGTCGCCGCTACCCGACGGAAGACTCCGCAAGACGCGCCGCGCCGATCTGAGCCGCATCGTCGCCAAGACTGCCCCTTACCACCACCGCGCGTTGTGCGTCGAACATCGACGCACTCTTCTCAAGGGAGGCCCGGAGCGGCCCGATGAAGGCGTCCCATGCGCTGCTCACCCCGCCCCCGATCACGGCGCGATCGATCCCCAGAAGGGAAAAGATGTTCGAAAGCCCGATTCCGAGGGCCCACCCCATTGTCTCGAACAATTTCTTCGACGCCGCGTCCCCCGATCGTGCGGCCGAATAAATGGAGGCGGCGCTCAGCTCGTTTCTTTCGGTCAGCCCGCGGAGAACGTCCGCGTAACTCCCCCCGGCCGGGCAGATCTCGCGCGCTCCGCGCATGAGAGCGCTTGCCGAAGCGAAGGACTCGAGGCAGCCTCGCGACCCGCAACCGCAGGGCGGACCGTCTGGCAGGATGATCATGTGCCCGATTTCGGCGCAAAACCCGAGCCCAGCCCCTTCCCACAGCTTTCCGCCGAGGAAGAGGCATCCGCCCGTGCCCGTGCCGAGCGTTATTCCGACCCAATTGTCGAGATCCCTGGCCGCCCCGGCCCAGCTTTCGCCAAGGCCGAAAGCATTGGCATCGTTTTCCATCACCACGGGGATACCGAGCTTTTCGCCCAACTCACGGCCAAGTGGAAATCCGTTCAGGGCGGGCAGATTGGGCGAAAAAACGACCGTTCCGGCAGCCGGATCGATTTTTCCGGCAACCCCAAGCCCCACGCCCCCGGCTTTTAGACCGAACTCCCCCGCCGCTTCGACCAGTTCGCGGCACTGGGCAAGCAACTTTTCGAAAGCCCGATCGGGGCCGAGGTCGATCCGCACGGGCGTTCTGAGCGACTTGAGGATGCCGCCCTTACCATCCACCAGGGATGCCCGAAGATTGGTCCCTCCGATGTCAACTCCGATGTATGCATTGTTTTTTTTCATTTTCAGTCTCTTGCAGGAGCGCAATGGAAGAGATGCGACCGGCCGCCGTGCGCGACGGTTCGTTCACCTGGCGTAAAACGATTCCGGCACATAGAAGACGTAGTTGCCGGCAAGCAGGTCGAACTGCTTGCCCGTCTCCTCCTCGATGCGCAGGAGAAGTTCCTTGAGCGAATCGGCGCTCTCTATCGCATTGAGGAAAACATTCGGATTGTAGTCGTTCGGGAAAAGCGGCAGCAGGAAATTCCGCACATTCCCCCTCCAGGACACGTTCAGATCCATTTTTTCCTCATTTATTATTTTGAAAAACCGCCGCACCAGATCGGTTCTCAAAATGGGCGACGGAGCCTTGGTGGCGCACTCCATGAGCCCGGCAAGGCGATAGAGCCTGCGCATGAGCGGCTCCTCTTCACGGAACCGGAAAAGCGCGGCAACCGTGAAATGATAGCCTCCGTCCAGGGTGATGTGATTGGGCACCAGAGACATGTACGGCTTGTCCTGGGATTGGATGAGCCTCTGGCGGTGGGATTCGAACTTATCGGATTCGGAGCGCGTGCAGACAATGGCGCTGCCCGCAAGCCATTCGCCCTTCCGGAATTCGAGCGGATGCGCAGTGATCAGGTTCACTCCAGGCTTCAATCTGCTGGATAGATCGATTATGTCTGCCATTCTCTTTCTCTGTTCCAGGGAAGCCCGGAGCGGGAAAAAACAACCCCCGCAACGTCCGCGCGGGCGGCAATCCGCTGAAGCGGCCTACGGGAGATAGGGCCTGAGATCCTCCTCGTATTGAGTAAGCACTTTGTAGTCGGCTTTCCGCATGATTTCCACGGCCCTCGCAAAATCTTCGGCGGCGATGCGCATCATGATCTGCCACATGTCCTTGTAGCCGGGAACGGGTATGGTAAGGATGCTGCTGATGTTGATGTCGGCCTGGAGCATCAGTTGCCCCAGATCCGCGAGGATGCCGATCCGGTTGTTGGTAAGCAGGGACAGCCGCTGGGTTTCGCTCCCCAGACCCACCGCCGTAAGCAATACCTCCATGAGGTCGGTGGTGGTGACGATTCCCACGAGCTTTTCATCCTTCACGACCGGGAGCGCCCCGAATTTCCTGTCGTGCAGGATCATGGCGGCGCGTTCGATGTGCATATCCGGCGTCGCGGTAACGACTTCCCGCGTCATCACGTGGCTTACGGTGAGCTTTTGAAGCACGTAGGTCAGTTCGTGGATGCTCAGGGTTGTCGCAGGAGAGGCCCACGCCTCCTTCAGGTCGCGATCGGTCAGAAGGCCGACCAGATGCGCCTTGCCATCCGTCACCGGAAGATGGGAAACATTGTACGTGTCCAGCATTTCACGGGCCTTGAAAAGAGAAGTCTCCGGAGTAATCGTCACGAGCTTCGTTTTCATATACCAGCCGACGTACATATTCTCCCTCCTTGTGAGATATCCGTTAACAGGTGGCGACAGGATATCCGAGAATGAAAGCGGAGTTCAATTTCAAAAATAAGGTCAGCGACTCTGCGGCGCAAAACACCCGCGTCTCCCGCGCCGGCGGGCATCATTCCCAATGCCCGGCGCTCCCCGGCCGGCACAGGCGCCACCTCCCCCCGACAGCCCGGAAGCGTGCCCTTCGCGGACTCGCAGCAAGCCCCCTCGCGCCGTCGACAACGGCGATCGCGTTTGCGCAGGACGTATTCGGGGAAAACCGCCGCCTTCGGTCTAAAGGAGCGGCCTGAGCGGGATCAGTTGATGAAAACCTGCCTGAAAAAATCGACGTGATCGATGACTGCGCCAGCCCCGCGCGCAACCGCGGTGAGAGGGTCTTCAGCTATGTTCACTTTCAGGTTGGTCGCCTGCGAGAGCAGCTTGTCCAGACCTTTCAGGAGCGCTCCTCCCCCCGCAAGCCAGAATCCCTGATCGTGAATGTCCGAGGCCAGATCCGGCGGAGTCTTCTCAAGCGCCCTCTTGACCGATTCGACAATCGCCCCGATCGGTTCCTTCATGGCCTCGCGGATTTCATCATCGCAAATGCTGAAAGTCTTCGGAATGCCGGATAGAATTTCCTTGCCCGTGATTTCTATCGACTCGGGCTTATCGAGCGGCACGGCCGTACCGATCTTCATCTTTACGTTTTCGGCCAGCACCTCGCTTATAATCATCTGCCGCTCGCGCTGGATATAGCGCATTATGGCCTCGTTGGCCTCATCCCCCGCCACCCGCACCGATTCGCTGTAGGCAACCGCAAACATCGAGATGACAGCGACTTCGGTCGTTCCGCCGCCGATATCGACTATCATGTTGCCAAACGCCTGGTCTATGGGAAGACCCGCGCCGATCGCCGCCGCCATGGGCTCCTCGACAAGATGCACGTTCCTCGCCCCGGCCTGTTCAGCCGCTTCTATGACCGCCCTTTTCTCCACGGAGGTGATTCCCGTCGGCACAGCGACCACAAGCTGCGGACGCACGATTTGGCGTTTTCTGAGAACCTTGGCCAGAAAATATTTTATCATCACGGCGGTCACTTCGAAGTCGGCGATGACGCCGTCCTTGAGGGGACGAATCGTCACGATCCGCTGTCCGTGCCTGCCGATGATATTTCGCGCTTCCTGCCCGACGGATATGACTTGGTGGGTGTCCTGATTGATCGCCACAACCGAAGGCTCGTTCAGGACGATTCCCCTGCCCCGCATGTAAATGAGGGTGTTCGCGGTCCCGAGGTCCATCGCCAGGTCTTTGGAAAAATGAGAAAGAAGCCATCCCAACATATGTATGAACCTTCCTCTTTTCTATTTGCGAAGAGTCTATAGACAATGCAAGAACCGGTCAACTGTTATGACACGGTCCGATCGGGTTTGACCCCGAAAGCGTTGAAGAGTCTCTGGCTGAGAAGCTGCCAGAGGTCCTCGGTCTTGGAGGCATCCTGGGGATAGCCCGCGGAGGCGATATAGGGGTGAAGCCGGACGCCTTTCAGCCCCTTGAGCGCGATCTTGCCGTAGGCGGCAAGTTCGGCGAGGCGGCTTTCCGCGTCCTGCACCTGACCTTCGGGGAAAAGCACGCCAAAGCGGTTTTCAGCCAACTGTCCCACCAGAACTCCCGGAGGCAGGGCATCGCAAAGCGCCGTGGCGATTTCTCTTTGGAGCTGCCGGATCTTCCTGGGAGGCACCTTCGTCGACATCACCTGCCAAGGTTCGAACTGAATGAGACCGAGCGCAAACGATGCGCTCGACTGCATCGAGGCGTTGAGCAGGCCCTCGACCCGCGCTTCGAAAGCAAGGGCGTTAAAAAGGCCCGTGCACAGATCGTAGGAATGCAGGGCCTCGTTTTCCTCCCGGTAGTAAACCTGTTCGAAAAGCAACTGGAAGAAATGGAAGGCGTTTACGACCGCTCTTTCCGCGTCCGAATTCCATTCCAGCGGCTGCCGGGCGAGAAAGGCAAGCACGAGCTCATAGCCGAGCGAGGTCTTTGCCGGAACTCCCCAGAAAGTGCCCTGGTGAGGCAGGTTTTCTCCGGAAGAAAAGAGAAAATGGTCGGGGGTGTCGGGATTGAGACGGATTATTACCAGATTTTTCTGATTCTGGAGCACCCAGCCGATCAACCCCTGCTTGAGCTGAAAGCTCTGGGATATGATTCCCCTGGGGGTATTCGGCGTGCACCCGAGAAGCCGGAAGGTCTTTTTGCCCGGTTCTCTTATGGCGAGGAATCCGAACTCGGCCCCGAGCACTTCCGTCCATTCCTTGACGAAGAACTCGGAATAGGATTCGATCGCATATCCTTTGAACGCGACGTCGTCCAACCGGTTCCAGACCTCGAAGATGCGCGTGAAATTCGCCTCCTGAACGGCCCCCTCCTGCTGTATGAGCATCTTGCCGAGAAGGTCGGCGACTTCCCTTATCCACTTTTGCTGCTTGTCGTTAAACCCCCAGCCGTATTTGGTGTCGACGTAGAGAATCCCCGCGCCTCCGGCCACCGGGACGGCGTAGAGACCCTTTATGTGAGACTCGCCCTCCTTGTAGAAAGGCAGCGTCAGGGTTATCGAAGAGGTCGCTTCATGAAGCTTGTCGAGGTGGATTGTCTGCCCGACCTTCTGCACCTGGGACAAAATGCCGCTGCCTTCGAGCGGCAGTGTGATGTCCTGGGGAATAAACTTGCTGAGGCTCTGCATGGCGGCCAGGCGCAACTGGCGCGCGCGGCCGTCGAAAACGAAAAAAGCCGTCGTATAGGCTTCGAGAATATTGCTGAGCAGGCTCACAAGGGGCTGGAACGGTTTTGAGTCCATATATAATGTTCACCTCAGAAAATCTTCCGGTGCGGAGAGAATCCCCCCTCCGGTATTTGGGCAACGGATCTTCCAGTATGATACAATGGGAGCTTGGCTCCCGTCCCCGTCATGCTTGGCCGGATCGGACGTCTGCGGCGGGTTGTTTGCCATCATTGCATACTGGAATGAGTTCCTTCTGTCAATAGTTTAGAGGGTTTGCGAGGTAGGGATATCGCAATGGGCAAGATATCGATTTTACCGGAGATTCTATGCAACCAGATCGCGGCCGGCGAGGTTGTCGAACGTCCCGCCGCCGTTGTGAAAGAACTGGTTGAAAACAGCATCGACGCGGGGAGCACCAAGATTTCGGTGAGCCTGCTGCAGGGGGGCCGGAAGGAAATGCGCGTGACCGACAACGGGTGCGGAATGAACCCCGAGGACGCGCTGCTCGCCCTGGATCGGCACGCGACAAGCAAGCTCCGGTCGGTGGAAGACCTCGGCGCCATCGCAACGCTTGGCTTCCGAGGCGAGGCCATCCCGAGCATCGCCGCCGTTTCCCGGTTCGAGCTGATTACCCGCGAGCATCCGATCCTCTCCGGAGTCCATATACGGATCGAAGGAGGCGTCATCAAGGATGTGCGCGAAAAGGGATGTCCGGCGGGCACTCAGGTGACCGTCCGGGACCTTTTCTACAACGTGCCCGCAAGGCGAAAGTTCCTCCGTACGGTCGAAACGGAGCTCTCCTACATCTCCGACGGGTTCCTGCGCATCGCCATGGCTCACCCCGAGATCCACGTTCAACTCATCAGCCAGGAGCGCGCGCTCTACGACTTTCCCCGCGGCGAGGGGCTCTCCCAAAGGGCTGCCCAGGTGCTCGGGCTCGAAGTTTCGCGTTCGCTCACCCCCGTCGAATTCGAACGGGAGGATCTCCAGGTGAGCGGATTTCTCTCTTCCCCCGATGTCCAGAGGACAAACGCCCAGTCCCTTTTCCTCTTCGTAAACGGGCGCCCCGTCTGGGACAAGCTCCTCCAGCGCACGGTCATGAACGCCTACGAAGCCCTTATCCCGCGCGGCAAGTTCCCCGTGGCCGTTCTTTTTCTGCGCATTCCGCCGGACCAGGTCGACGTGAATGTCCACCCGACCAAGCGCGAGATCCGCTTCCGAAACCCCGGAGCGGTGCTCGGCGGCGTGCGCCAGGTCCTGCTGGAAATTCTTTCCGGAATCCGCCCGAAGACCTACGGCTTCGCTCCGCAGGAAGAACCCATTTTCACGCGAAGATTTCCCTCACCCGGCTACGGAGCGGCGAGAGAGACGCAGGCATCTTTCCAGTTCCGCATGCCTTCGCCCGTGAGCGGTCCTTCCGCTGTACCCCCGGAAATCGGGCACATCGGGCCGGCTGAGCGCGTCTACGTCGCACCCGGGCCGGCTGAAGAGATTCCATCACCCTCACCGGACCTCACGGAGCGCCGGGAACCTTTTCCCGAACCGGTCCCGGGAGAGCCTTCGGAAGAGTTCCGCTTTTCCAGTCTGCCCGTTTTGGGGCAGCTATCCAATGCCTTTATCCTGCTCGAAGCCCCGGACGGCCTCATTGTTGTCGACCAGCACGCGGCACACGAGCGGGTCCTTTTCAACGAACTCTCAAGGCAAACATCCCATGCGTCCCAGATGCTGACCAGGCCCGCCGTCTTTCACCTCCTGCCCCGGGAGGCCGCCGCCCTCGGGAAATGGACGCGCGCCCTTACCGAGCTCGGTTTTGAAATCGAGCCCTTCGGCGGCAGCAGCTTTGCCGTGCATTCCGTTCCGGCCCCCCTCACCGACTGCAACCCGGAGGACGTCCTGCGGGACTTTCTCCGCTTCGCCGAGGACGAGGGCCTTGCATCCGGCAGTTCGATCCTTGCCGGGCTCGTGAAGGTCGCCTCCTGCCACGGCGCAATCCGCGCCGGGCAAAAGCTGAGGCCGGAGGAGATAAGACATCTCCTCGCCACGCTCGATTCAACCGAGGTGCCCTTTACCTGCCCTCACGGCCGTCCACTTTTTTTCAAGCTGAGCTATGACCAGATCTGCCGCCTCTTCAAAAGAACCTGAGACGGGCGGTGCGCCGCCGACCCTGATCCTGCTCGCCGGACCCACCGCGTCGGGGAAAACCGCCCTGTCGCTGGAACTCGCGCGGAGGCTTTCGGCTGAAATCGTGAACGCGGATTCCATGCAGGTCTACCGGTTCATGGACATCGGCACCGCCAAACCCACGCCCGAGGAGCGCGCACTCATTGCCCATCACCTGATAGACGTCGCCGATCCCGATTCGGACTTCGACGCCGCCAGGTACCTCGAACTCGCCCGTCCCGCCGTCGAAGACCTGCACCGCCGGGGCAAGGTCCCTCTGGTCGTCGGCGGCACCGGACTCTACATGAAAATCCTCACCCGGGGGATATGTCCGGGCCCCGCATCGGATCTTGCGATCCGCGAAAGGCTCATCGTCGATGAAGCCGAGCGCGGCCTCCCGCAGCTCTATGCCGATCTGGAACGAATCGATCCGGAATCGGCCCTGCGCATTCACCCGAACGACCGCCAGCGCATCCTGCGGGCGCTTGAATTTTTCCTGCTGACCGGCGTGCCCCTGTCGCTTTCCCAGGCGCGGCACGGTTTTTCGGATGCGCTCTTTCCCGCGGTCAAGATATTTATTCACCGGGACCGCGAGGAACTCTACGGTCGTATTGACCGCAGGGTCGAGGCCATGCTGGAGGCCGGGTTCAAGTCCGAGGTCGAGCATCTCCTCGACCTCGGTTTCGGTCCGGAGTTAAAATCCATGCAGTCGCTCGGATACAGGCAGATGGTCGGACACATAAGGGGAGACCTTACGCTCGACCGCGCCGTCTACCTGATAAAGCGGGACACGCGCCGGTATGCGAAACGCCAGATCACGTGGTTTAAGGCCGACCCCGAATTCCGTTTTTTTCACGCCGGGGATGTGGAATCCATATTTTCCCACATCGCCGGCGGACTCCGCCGGGAGGGAAACTGACTCGGCGGAGGCGCCGCCAATACCATCATTATCTTCAAGCCGAGGAGTACACAAATGTCCAGAGTGATGATTCATCCATCCGACTACAGCCGGGTTCGCGAGGCCGTCGAACGCGCCTTCGAGCTTTTTCCGCAGCCGATCTCGGGCAGGAAGGTCATGATCAAGCCCAACGTGCTGCGCGTATCCGAGGCAAGGGAAGGCATCGTGACCAACCCGGCGGTGCTGCGGGCCGTGGTGGAGGTAGTCGAGCAGATGGGCCCGTCTTCCCTTATCGTGGGAGACAATCCGGGCGTGCACAGCTACGGGGACAACGAGGAGAGCTTCCGCAAAACGGGGCTCATGGACGCCGCCAAGGGCTACTACCGCAACATCGGAAACGACGCGGTGAAAGTCGACTTCAACCCCGCTTTCATGCCCGCGGTCAGCGTCTCGCGGGCCATACTCGAATCGGATGTGTTCATCAGCCTGCCCAAGTTCAAAACCCACGGACTGACGGTCGTCACCGGAGCGATCAAAAACAGCTACGGCATTCTTCCGGGCGCGCAGAAGGCCCGGATTCACCAGGCGGCGGGCTCGCCCGAAAGGTTTCACGAGGTGGTGGTCGATGTTTTCAAGATCAGGGTCCCGGATTTTTTCATCGTGGACGCGGTGGTGGGCATGGAGGGCAACGGTCCCGCATCCCCGGACCTCAGGGATATCGGGCTGATACTGGCATCGGACAACGCGGTTGCCCTGGATTCCGTGATCGCCACGATGATGGGCTGCAATCCCGAAGCTCTCGGATTTCTCCGCAGGGCCCGCGATCTGGGACTGGGGGATTTTGACCTCAGCCGCGCCGAACTCATAGGAGAGCTGAAGGTCCTGCCCGGATTCAAGCTTCCCCCGATAAGCGGCGAGGCAGTCTTCGGGAACGTGGCCATGCAAAACGCAATCCACAGCAGAACGATCCTGAGGCCGAAGGCCGATCCCGCGCTGTGCACGGCCTGTGGAACCTGCATCGAGCACTGTCCGGTTTCGGCCCTGGCGATGGACGGCAGCCTGCCGGCAGTGGACCCGGAGCGGTGCATCACCTGCTTTTGCTGCCAGGAAATGTGTCCCGAGAAAGCAATTGCGCTTGGCTAGAAATACAAGAGCGCGGGGGACATCTCCCCCGCACCCTTGATCCGGCAAGCTGTGTCTATCCGAAAGCGCCCATGTCACCGGCTTGGAAAACCCGCCGCGAACCCTGGAGGGCTCCGCGGCTAGAAATCTTCGTCAAGCGGGATTTGCTTTCGGGCATCGGCTTTCAATCGAAGGGCCAAGCCCGCCGATTTGTCGGGTTTGCCGTTCCCCGGTGCAGCCGCCGTTTTTGCTGCAAGCGCCTTTTGTCCGGCCGAACCGCTGGCCGGCGAAGCTCCGCCCGAGCGTTTTCGGGGACTTGGCGCTTTCCCGTTCGCGGTTCCGGCTACCAAGGCGGTCAGATCCCTGATGTTGTCGTGCATCTGTTTTGCCTGTGAGCTCATCTGCTCGGATGCCGCCGCCGTTTCTTCCGAATTCTCGGCGTTTCTCTGCACCACCACGTCCATGTTGCTCACAGCCTTGTTCACCTGTTCGATTCCCTGTGCCTGTTCCTGGGAAGAAGCCGCGATCTCGCCGACGAGTTCGACCGACTTCGCCACCCCCGACGCCACCTCCCGGAAGTCTTTTTCCGTTCTCTGGACCAGTTCGGAGCCTTCCCGGATCTTTTTCACGGTCCCTTCTATGAGACTGGCCGTATTCTTCGCCGCTTCGGCCGCCCGCATGGCAAGATTTCTCACTTCGTCCGCAACGACGGCGAACCCGGCTCCGGCTTCCCCCGCCCGCGCGGCTTCGACTGCGGCGTTCAGGGCAAGCAGATTGGTTTGGAAAGCAATTTCATCGATCGTTTTTATTATCTTGGAAGTCTCTTCGCTCGCACGGGTTATCTCCGCCATCGAAACGGTCAGTTCTTCCATGGAACGGCCGGCGCGGGAGACGGTATCCCTCGTGCCCGTCATGAGGTTGTTCGCCTCCCTTGCATTGTCGGAATTCTGCCGGGTCATCGAGGACATCTCTTCAAGAGAGGAGGATGTTTCCTCGATGGAGGCGGCCTGTTCGGACGCGCCTTCGGCAAGCTGCTGGCTCGCCGATGCAATCTCGACGGAGGCCGAACTCACCTGTTCCGCGCCTTCGCCGAGAGAACTCGCGATCCTTTTAATCGGCCCCGTGGTCGAGTTGGCAATCATGACGATCAGCAGGGCCATCAGAACGACCATGCCCGCCACGCAGGAACCGGTAATGAAGTAGATGCGCATTACCGGCGCGTTCAGATCGTCTTCACTTGCCGAGAGCCCGAGGATCCAGCCGCTTTCCTTATTCGTCCTGAATACCCCTATCTTCTTCTCGCCCTTGTATTCGTAGTTGAGCATCCCATTGCCCATCTCGATCATGCGCTTAGTGAAGGGAAGGTTCTTTGCGTTCTCCTTCAGCACCAGATTCTTGAAAGTATGGGCGATGAACATGCCGTCTCTTTGAATCATGAACGAGGCCCCATGCTCTCCCACTTTGACGGGATCCACAAACTTCTCGCTGAAGGATTCCAACCCCAGCATGCCGGCCAGGACGCCGACAATTTTGTCCCCGTCGCGGACGGGAACCGCGATGACGTATGCGTTTGTGTTATCCACCTTCGAGTGCACCACGTCGGAGATCAAGGCCCTGCCTTGCATGGCTTCCTTGAAATAATCCCGTTCCTTGATGTTTAGCTTCGGGGGCGCTTTCGTATCCGAGACTGCCTTGACATCTCCGTCCGCATCGGCTACCAGCACACTCTGGAAATGGCCCGATAGCTTCTGCATGCCCAACAAAACTGCATTCGCCTCATCACTCCTCGTTTTCCCGTTCTCCCGGATTGCTTTCCGGATCTCCTTGTCTTCGCTCCAGGTCTTTATTTCCCTCGTGCGCTCCTCAAAAAAAAGGCTGATCTTCTGCTCCGACAGCGTCAAGCTCTCTTGGAGCTGTGTGTTTACGCCGTCAGTGAGAGCCGATTTTGCCAGCATGCCGCAGGTCAGGGCAAGCGCCCCCATTCCCACGGCGGTCAGGACCAAGGTTGGAACGAGAAACCGGTTCTTCAGACTGAGTTTCACTGCGTGACTCCCTTCTCTGATCATTTCCCCCTGCACGGTCATCGAGCACGGAAAGAATGGGCGGACCAATCCACTCGTTCCTCCTGTCACCGGCTCGGACCAGGCCTAGCCTACTGCAAAGCTGCGCAGTTCCGGCCCGACATGGCGGTTGCGAGCGGACTGCCGCGCACACGCTTGTATGTGGAACCAGTTCTCCGCAACTGCAGAGTTCTCACGAACTGATCCAATTCTGAAGTCTTGTAACGGATTGTCGGTACCGCGAACCAGTACCGAAGGATTGGACTGTTTGCAACACTCGCTGCTAGAGATCGGAAGGTGTCGAGAAAAGTATAAATAAAAATTCAATTTTGTCAGCAGTTTTACTGGGATAGACAGTCTTTAAGTCTTTCCGGCAATATGCAAGCTGCAAGTTTCATCTAAAAAACAAAATTTGTAATAATTTGTAGGAAAACAATGAAAAATCGGCAGAAAAATGGAGCATCATGTGAATGTGTTCACTACTAAATCCAGCTTAACGGCCTGTTTTTTGTAGATCAAATAACAATATTGCAACCGTTATGCAAAAATACAATGAAATAGTTAGGTAATTTCAGTACCCAATCATATTTATGCGCTATGTTTCACATATAGAGTGCAAAAATTGGACGCTTTCTCCGTTTCTGGCGCCTTCCAGCCCGATTACCGGCCGGATAGGATTTTCCGCAATACATACGGGAGGATGCCTCCGTTTTTGAAGTAATCGGCCTCAAGGGCGCTGTAGAGCCTTGCCTCGGCTTCGAACTCGATCCGAGTCCCATCGGGCTTGACCGCAAGGATCTTGACCAGCCCTCGAGGTTCCACCGCGGCGATGCCGCTGAGCGAGAAGAGTTCGGAGCCATCGAGGCCCAGAGCCTCGCAGCTTTCGCCATCCCTGAACGTGAGGGGCAGGACTCCCATGCCGACCAGATTGCTTCTGTGAATGCGCTCGAAGGATTGCGCCACCACGGCTTTGACGCCGAGAAGTCTCGTCCCCTTCGCGGCCCAATCCCGCGAGGAACCGGTGCCGTATTCCCGCCCCGCCAGCACGATCAGATCCACGCCTTCCGACGTATAGGCCATGGCGGCGTCGTATACGAACATTTCGGAGTTTTCGGGAAACTTCCTGGTAAATCCCCCTTCCCTGGGGGCAACGAGCCCGTTTTTGATGCGGATGTTGGCAAAGGTCGCCCGCATCATCACTTCGTGATTCCCGCGCCGGGAGCCATAGGAATTGAATTCGGCGGGCTTGATGCCGGCCCCCGTAAGGTACTTGCCCGCGGGGTAATCCCGGGGAATCGAGCCGCTGGGGGAAATATGGTCGGTCGTCACGCTGTCGCCAAGCAGCAGCAGCGCACGCGCCCCCGAGATATCCCGCGGCGGCTCGGATACCGGGTTGAAAAATTCGAAATAGGGGGGAGCCTTCACATACAGTGAGGAAGTATCCCAGGAAAACGTCAGAGCCCCGTCCCCCCTCAAGCGCCGCCAGAGATCGTCCCCTTCAAAAATGGATTCGTACTCCGATGCGAAGGCATCCGGCAAGAGGTATTGCCCGAGGAGTTCCTCGATCTCGGCGTTTTCCGGCCAGATATCGGCAAGGTAGACGGGGTGAGAGTTCGGGTCCAGACCCACGGGCTCGGTTGCGAAGTCGATTGCGATATGCCCGGCGAGTGCGAACGCCACCACGAGCGCCGGAGATGCGAGGTAATTGGACCTGATCCGCGGATGGATGCGAGCTTCGAAGTTGCGGTTTCCCGACAGCACAACCGCGACATTGAGGTTCTTCTCCCGGATCACCTGGTCAATTTGCAAGTCAAGCGGGCCGCTGTTGCCGATGCAGGTCATGCATCCAAAGCCGGCAACGTGGAACCCGAGCGCTTCGAGGTAGGGCAGCAGGCAAGCCCTCTCGAGATAACGGGGAACGACTCGCGACCCCGGTGCGAGCACGGTTTTCACGTACGCGGGAACCCGCAACCCTTTCTTGACGGCGTTTCGCGCGAGAAGCCCGGCGCCAAGGAGCGCATGCGGATTCGATGTATTCGTGCACGACGTTATAGAGGCCATGACAACGGAGCCGTCGCCGATGTGCTCTATTTTCCCATTGATTATGACGGGATAGAGACGTTTATCGGCCGAAAGGGGATCGACCGCGCCCGCGGGAGGTTCGCTCGCCATAACCGGGGGAGGCGCGCTTTTCCCGAGATCCCTGAGCGGGATTCGGTCAAAGGGCCGCGAAGGGCCGGCCACCGCGGGTTCGATTGTACTCAGATCGATTTCGATGACGTCGGTGTATTCCGGACCCCCATCCCCGGCGTAAAACAGTCCCGTCTTCCGGGCGCAATCCCTTACCAGTTCGACCCTGTCCCCCCGATTCGTCCTCGCGAGGTATTCAAGGGTCTTTTCGTCTATGGGAAAAAATCCCATGGTCGCCCCGTACTCGGGTGACATGTTCGCCAGGGTCGCGCGGTTTTCGACGGGAAGATTCTTCAGACCGGGGCCGAAGTATTCCACGAATTTTTCCACCACCCCGTATTTGCGCAGCACCTGGGTCATGTGGAGGGTCAGGTCCATGGCAGTCACACCCGGCCCGAACCGGCCAACGAATCTCACGCCGATGACCTCGGGAATTGCCATGTAGTAAGGCTGGCCGAGCATCACCGCCTCCGCCTCGATGCCTCCGACTCCCCATCCGAGAACCCCGATGCCGTTAATCATTGTCGTATGGGAATCGGTACCGACCAGCGTTTCGGGACAGACAAACGTCCGGCCATCGACTTCAGCGGATGCGATCACCCCGCTCAGGTACTCCAGATTCACCTGATGGCAGATCCCGGAACCGGGGGGAATGATGCGGAAGTTGTCAAAACTCTTCTGGGCCCATTTGAGGCAGGCGTAGCGTTCGCTGTTTTCCCGGTACTCGATTGAAACATTGAGCTTGCGGCATTCCGAGGTCCCATAGAAATCGACCTGCACGGAATGATCGATGACGAGGTCCACGGGAACGAGCGGGTTGATCCTCCCGGGATCTCCATCCATTCGCAACATGACATCGCGCATGGCCGCAAGGTCGACGACGGCGGGAACGCCCGTGAAATCCTGCATGAGAACGCGCGTGGGATGAAAGGGAATCTCGACCGGCGTTTCGTATTTCTTTTGCCACCGGGCAATGCTCAGCAGATCCTCTTCCTTTACGATCTCACCGTCGAGTTTGCGCAACAGGTTTTCGACCAGCACCCTGATGCAGAAGGGAAGCCTCCCGATGGAAGCAAGCCCTTGTTTTTCGAGGGCAGTAATATCGAAAAGGGAATACCGCTTCCCGGCAACCTCAATCGTCCCGGTGAAAGCCGCTTTGTCCATGGTGCCTCCGCTCGTCTCGATCCGGTTCCACCCAAGTCCACAAACCCGTTATTCCGGCGCAAGATAACATGAAGAGCATTCGGATTCTTTTCTTTCGATCGGCCAGGGGGGAACCCGTCTCTCATTTCCAAAGCCCATGCGGGAAATTCGAGCGCGGCTCCGGCGGCGCGGCCGAAAACGCCCCCTTTTGACATTGTCTTTATAGTCACGAGCGCGCCGGCGCGCACCTGCCACGGCGAACGATTTCGTCTTTCCCGCATTGGAACGATCCGACGCCACCCGAACAGGACCGCAAATAATATAGCTTGATCTTTTCTCGAAAATGGAAATGCTTAGAGTCTTCATCCCAGTGGGATCTACCGCTCTTTTGCCTATCGGAAACCGAACCGAATTCTCTAGGTGGAGGAAAAATGAAGCGCCATAATATAGCAGTCATTCCGGGCGACGGAATCGGCAAGGAAGTGATCCCGGAAGGGCTCAGAGTCGTCAAAGCCGCCGCCGCCAGGTACGGGATCGATATCGAGTGCAGCCATTTCGACTGGTCCTGCGCGGATTACTACATGAAACACGGAGAAATGCTGCCCCCCGACTGGTTCGAGCGGCTGACCCGTTTCGACGCGATTTTTTTCGGCGCCGTAGGCTGGCCCGAAATCGTCCCGGACCATGTCTCGCTTTGGGGTTCGCTGCTGCGTTTCCGCCGCGAGTTCGACCAGTATGTCAACCTTCGGCCGGTCCGGCTCATGGCCGGAGTGCCCTGCCCTCTGGCGGGACGCAAGCCGGGAGAGATCGATTTTCTCGTGGTCCGCGAAAACACGGAAGGAGAATACTCGAATCTCGGCGGTCGGATGTTTGAGAATACCGACCGGGAGGTTGTTTTGCAGCAGTCGCTGTTCACCCGCAAGGGCGTGGACAGGATACTCAAATATGCCTTCGAACTCGCGAAAAGCCGCCCGAAGCGCCATCTCACCTCGGCCACCAAATCCAACGGCATGGCCATCAGCATGCCCTACTGGGACGAAAGGGTCAGGCTGATGGCCGCGAATTATCCGGAGGTGCGCTGGGACCAGTACCACATCGACATTCTGGCCGCCAGGTTCGTTCTCAGCCCGGATCGGTTCGACATCGTGGTCGCATCCAATCTTTTCGGAGATATCCTCTCCGATCTCGGCCCCGCCTGCACGGGCACCATCGGCATCGCGCCTTCGGCCAACATCAATCCCGAACGCGTGTTTCCCTCCCTGTTTGAACCGGTGCACGGTTCGGCGCCGGACATAGCAGGGAAGAACATTTCCAATCCGATTGCCGCGATCTGGTCCGGAGCGATGATGCTCGACTTTCTGGGAAACGGCGAAGGCAAATACCGCGAGGCTCACGACGCAATAATTCGCGCCCTTGAGGAATGCATCGTCTCGGGGCCGCGCACGAAAGACATGGGAGGCAATGCCCAAACGGCCGAGGTCGGAGCGGCCATCGCCGCCGCGATTTAGGGCTTGTTCGTAAATAGGCCCTTAGGCGGGACGACACCGTTTGCACCGGACCCGGGAAGAGGCTCACCGGAAGTTCGCCGCCCGGTGTCCGGACTGATACGGTGGAATGCTCTGACTGATCTTCCGCCGGGACATCCTCCCGGCGATTATCCCCGGACGGCTACAGCTTGGATGAAAGCACGGCGTTTGCCGCTTTGACGAAGAATCTGAAGCAGGTAAAATCCTCGTCATCCAATTCCCTGCCGCTCAGGCTTCTGTCGGCGCAGATAGCACCGAAAGGCCGCGATTTGAGCTGCAGCGGACCGACGAAAAACTCGTCGCAGCCGACCTTCATGCGCACATCGGTTGTAAGGTGGGTCTTCATATTGTCGGCCTTGACCCAGATGCAGCCCTTCTCCCGCAACACCTTGCTGAAGATGTTCTGTGACAGGGGCGAGGGACTGAAGGAAAACTGGTCTATGGCGGCGGATTCCCAACCCAACCCGTAGCGCCCCCGGATCGCCGTTCTGTCCTGATTGACTATGCCGAGCAGAATCCTGTCCATCCCGATCCCCCGGGACATCCCCTCGATCAGCGTGGCGAGAAAGGCATTGAGATTCAGAGGCGTTTCGTTCAGCAGAAGGTTCAGTTCCCCGAGGACTTCAAGTTGCAGGAGAGGATTGGGCGAACGGAACAGAGACTCGGCTTCGGATTCCGGCTGGGCTTCCTCATCCTTGGCCTCTTGCTCCTCGTAGGGCGTAAAGCGGATGAACTCCTTGAAACCGAGCTTTTCGGCCATTTCGACGGCTTCGTCGGCATTCGATTTGACCATCGAGCCGGCTTCTTCGATAGAAGTGCCGAGGTACTTGGAGATACCCGTCAGCAGCTTGTTGAATTTCTCCGACCCCCACCTGCCGCTGGAGGCTTCGTGAGCAAGCAGATGGCCAAGAAGAACCGTCTGAACGCGGGGATTTTTCTTGTGCTCGGCATCAAGCGATTTTGAGAGAAAATCGCCAAGTTGCCACTCGTTGGCAAGCTTGAACGAAAGCTGGTCCAGGGTGAACCCCAGCACCTCTTTTTCAAGATGCTCCTGTGGCTCACCGGGCCTGTTCTCGATGGCCCGGTCGAGTTCGTCGGCCTGCTTGCTTCCATATGCCCAAAAAGCGATGTGGCCGACCCTATAGAGAAGCGCAGCCACAAAGACTTCTTCGGCTCCGGGGTCCTTTTTGGCCGCCGCGATGGACTTGGCCTGCGTAGCCGCATGAAAGGCTTTGGACATCTCCAGGAGGACCTTGTCCCGCCTGGGACCCTTCAGCAATTCTTCTATAATCGCGGCCGACAGGCAGATGCTCTTGACCGCGTCGAAACCCAACTGCATGACGGCCCGGCTGATAGTGCTGACCCTGCCGCCCTGTGAGTAATGAATACTGTTGGCAAGCCGCAAGACTTTTGCGGTCAGTGACGGGTCCTTCAATATTCCGATTGTAAGGTCCGTCATCGAACTTGTTTCGCTGCCGGAAATGGAGGTGATCGTCTTCGCGGTTGCGGAGAAGATCGGCATGTCCTCCTGAGCAAGCCTGTCGGCGAATGATATTAGATAGTCGCGTCTGCTGACTTCCTGTGCTGCTGGCAATCCCCACTGCCTCCTTCCGGAAATTATACTCCGCCCGGTCTCTTATCTGATAGCCGCCGGCGGGCGCACGAACGCGATTGCGGCAACCGGGGGAAGATCTCTCTGGCTTGATGACAGGCAACCCCGCCGATTGGCATTGAGCCGGCGCGGTTGGGATTTCATTTCGATTGACAAGCGACGGGGGGCGCATCCTGCGGTCTTCATGCTGCCGGAACTCATAAAATTTCCATACCTGTCGGCCGTCGATACCCCGACCGACCGCCATTCACGGTGATAAGACCATACTTTGACGAGCGATGTCAAATGCGATTCTTTCCTGAGAAAACCTTCCTAATCGGAAAGAAATCTCTCAACGTTTTCAGTGCCTAACGCCGCCCCCACCCGATTTTGCACATCGCCCGGCATCAAAACGGAAAAAGGCGGCCTGCGAGGCCGCCTTTTTCCGATGCTTCAAGACCGGATTAGCCCTTGAGCAGTGAGAGGATGTTCTGCGGGGCCTGGTTCGCCTGAGCGAGCATCGCCATGCCGGACTGCTGCAGGATTTGATTCTTCGTGAAAAGGCTCATTTCCTCAGCCATGTCGACGTCGCGGATCGTCGATTCGGAAGCCGAGAAATTCTCGATGCTGATCGAAAGGTTTTCAATCGTGTACTGGAGCCTGTTCTGATAGGCGCCGACCTGCCCCATGTAGTAGTTTATGGAGGTCAGAGCGGTATCGATGGAGTTCATTGCGGCCTGGGCGCTGAGAAGCGTGCCGATGGCAACGCCCTGCCCCCTGCTCACGCCCATGCATGCCGCCGTGGCGCCGCTGAACTTAACCACTATCTGATCCGTCAGGCTGTTGGTGGCGCTGACCTGGAAAGTTACACCGGTAAATCCCTGTCCCGTCGCATCGACCAGCGTCACGGAACCGTACTTCGTCGACTGCGCGATTCTGTCGATTTCATCCTGCAGAAGGCTGAACTCGTTGTTCATCGTCGCCAGGTTGTCCACGGACTGTCCCGAGGATGCCTGGGTCGCGAGAGACTTCATCCGGACCAGGATGTCGTGAATCTTCGTATAGGCGCCGTCCGCCACCTGGAGCATCGACTGTGCTTCACTGGCGTTTTGCGAGGCCACGCGCATCGAGGCGATTTTCGCCTTGAAGGAGTTCGCAACGGCAAAACCGGCGGCGTCGTCCTTGGCAGATACGATGCGCAGACCGGAAGAAAGTTTCCTGAGAGAGTCAGCTACCTTGTTGTTGGTACCGACCAGATTGTTGTGAACGGTAAGCGCTTCGACGTTGGTGTTGACCTTGAGTCCCATGATGTCCTCCCTGCGGTTTTCTTGACAACCTTGTCAGATCTTTTTCTGAAACTGTCAAACTATCCGATTGAAATTGGCTCACGTGCCAAAAAGCTCTTTCCGTCGCCTGCAAGCTCTTGGCTTGCGTTACTTTCGATGCGACACAATAGCAAGCCGCATGCCAAAGAATTAATACAGCATTTTCAGTAACGTACAGTTGTCCAAAAGAGAGGAACGGGAAAATTTGACCCAGGGGACCGTCAAAATCGGGCAAAGTTTTCTGACCGATTCCGGCAGGGGGAAATAATTCCCCCGCAAGTATCGGCCTCACGCGCAAGCGCGTGCGGCCGATATGAGCCGCGTAGCGGCGTGGGGGTGTGGGGGGCGCGTTCCCCACGCTCTTCAAAGCGTCCTTTGGTACATTCTTGAACGCAAATGCGTATTAGCTTTCCGCAGGTACAAAATGGCCGGAGGCGGGCAGGTCTTCGGAATCCGGCCCCGCGGTCTCGTCTTTTGTGCGCAATACGCGGGGCGCGGGACAGGAAATCTCGATTTCCTGCCCGGTCTTCGGATGAAGGAGCCTTATGGATTGAGCATGAAGGAGGTATCCCGAGTCTCCCGGAAGCGCTGCCGGGTCCTTGATGCCGCCTCCGGATTCGTACAGGGGATCGCCGGCCAGGGGGTGGCCGGCATAGGCGAGGTGGATTCTTATCTGATGGGGCCTTCCCGTTTCGATTACCACGCTGAGAAGAGAGGTTTTTTCGCGTCGTTCGATGACCCGGACACGGCTCAGAGCGGGTTTGCCATCGCTGCGAAACCCGTAAACCGTTCCCAGGATCGGGTGGGGCAGAGGTCCGATGGGAGCCTCGATAACAAATCTATCGCAAACCGGCTCGCCGCAAGCCAGCCCGCGATAGTTTTTTGACACTTCCCTCCGGCGCAGAGACGCACAGACGGAGGAACGCGCGTCCGCGGTGCGCGCAAAAAGCACCACACCCGATGTGGCTCGGCCCAACCTGTGAACCGGCGTTGCTTCCGGACACCTCTTCCGCACCAGCGCAAGGAGAGTGTGGTCGAGAAATCCCCCTCCCGGGATCGTCGGGAGACCTCCCGGTTTGCCAACCGCAAGCAACTGTTCATCTTCGTAGAGAACGGTAAAACACAGAGGCGCGTCGGGCTCGTTCCACGGCGGGCGGCGCCACAGGAGCTGCTGGCCGCACGTCAAAACATCATCCTCCCCCGCCCGGCGCCCGTTCACATAAATCCCGCCGCCGTCCAGCCGGACCTTCCAATCCGCTTCGGAAGAATGCGGGTAGCGCTCGGCAAGATAGGCAAGAACCGTTTTGCCGCTTCCGCCGGGATTTATTTGCTCCCTATATTCAAATCCATTATTAAGGGCCAGTTTTCGTCCTTTACGCAGCAGTCTTTCCAGGTTCTCCGGTCCGCCTGAACCGGAGGGCGGAACGGATTTGCAATGGAGCGCAACCGAATCGAGCCTCCAAAAATCGGAGCTCGGGGTATAATAGCAGAAATCTCCCATTGCCGCCCGCCAAAGCCGGGCCGGTGACGGGAACCCAAATAACCTGTGAGGAGACCCAATGAACGAACGACATACCGATTCCATTTCCCAAGAGCTCAAGCTGCAGCCCAAGCAGGTTCAGACGACGGCCCAACTCCTCGAAGAAGGCGCCACGATCCCCTTTATAGCCCGGTACCGCAAGGAAGCAACGGGGTCCCTCGACGAAGTTCAGATCGGCGCCATTCGCGACCGCCTGGAACAACTGGAGAGCCTCGACAAGCGGAGATCGGCCGTTCTGAAGTCCCTGGAAGACCAGGGGAAACTGTCCCCCGATCTGCACGAAAAAATCCTTGCGGCTGAGACCCTGGCCGTTTTGGAAGATATCTATCTGCCGTTTCGCCCGAAACGCCGCACGAGAGCTGCGATCGCTCGGGAAAAGGGCCTCGAGCCGCTTGCGGCGCTGATTTTCGAGCAGCATCGCGATGCGGACCCCGCTGCCGAGGCCGAGAGATTCGTCGGCGTCGAAGAGGAGGTCCTTTCCGTGGAGGATGCCCTTGCCGGGGCGCGGGACATTATTGCCGAGTGGGTGAACGAAAATGCCGATGCCCGATCGGTGCTCAGGGAGCTTTTCGCGGTCCGGGCGGTTCTGCGCACGCGGGTTGTGCAGGGAAAAGAAGAGGAAGGGGTCCAGTACCGGGACTATTACGATCGGGAGGAACCGATCCGGACCGCTCCTTCCCACCGGATACTCGCGGCGAGGCGGGGCGAAAAGGAAGGGGTCCTCGCGCTGCACATTCTGCCCCCGGAAGATGATGCGCTCGCCACTCTCGACGGTCTTTTCGTGAAAAACGATTCGCCCGCCGCGCAGCAGGTGCGATCGGCAACCCATGACAGCTACAAACGGCTCCTTGCCCCATCGCTTGAAACCGAAATGAAGCAGGAGACGAAGCTCCGCGCCGACAGGGAAGCCATCAGGGTTTTTTCCGACAACCTGCGCCACCTGCTCATGGCCCCTCCTCTCGG
>JAJFVB010000164.1 GCA_021372055.1 Desulfobacteraceae bacterium
CGGCAACTGGGAGAGGATAGCCGAAATCACCGGCAAAGCGTCCGTGCTGGCCGGGAGCACCGCTCAGGGAGCGACCTTCCTCGGCCCGGGAAGAATCCGGCACGGCGGCAACGGTCCAACCTACATCGGCGAGCCCGGAGGACCTGCCTCCGAGCGCGTTCAGCGGATAGTCGCCCTTTTCCGGGCGGCCGGACTGGTAACGGAGCCCAGCGATAATGTGGAGCGACTCATCTGGGAAAAACTCCTGATCAACACCGGCATCAATGCGATCACCGGCCTCACCGGGATTCGAAACGGAGTGATCGCCGAAATGGCGGAGGCATCCGGGCTGTGTGCATCCGCCGTCGAAGAGGCGCTTAAGGTTGCGCACGCAAAAGGTTTCGAGATTTCGCCCGAAATGGTGGACAGGGTAATAGCAGTGGCGAAAGCCACCGGCCGGAACCGTTCGTCCATGGGGCAGGACGTGGACAAGAAAAAGAAGACGGAAATCGATGCCATAAACGGCGCGATCGTTGCGTATGGCAAGGAGCTGGGAATCCCCACGCCGGTCAACCGGACGCTCGCCTCCCTGGTGAAGGTGCTCGAAGCCGG
This sequence comes from Desulfobacteraceae bacterium, assembly GCA_021372055.1. Taxonomy (GTDB): domain Bacteria; phylum Desulfobacterota; class Syntrophobacteria; order Syntrophobacterales; family Syntrophobacteraceae; genus SbD1. The sequence continues at coordinate 592 of JAJFVB010000164.1, forward strand.
TTACGGGGCGGTGTAGATCGGGCGCGGCCAATGGAAAAGAGCGGGGGAAATAATTACCCCCGCGCGCACGCGCGTCAGGCCGGGCGTTCCGGCGCTTGCGGCCTAGCCAAAGGCCCGCCGCAAGCGCCAAAATGAGCAACGCAGCTGCGTGTGGGGAGCGGGCTCCCCACGTTTTCTATCAGGGCCTAGTACCGCACGCCCGCATCGGCGGCCCCGCCGCTCATGGATGGGAACTCCTGCGGAGAAATCCCCGGAAGACGTTTCACGAAGGCAACAATGCCCGCGAGCTCATCCTGGTTGTAGGCCGAACCGAAGGCGGGCATCCCGGTCATCTTGAGGCCGTTATCCACAATCCAGCAGAGCTGGTGGTCCATCCATTTCTTCTGAATATAGCCCGACAAAAGGTCGGAAGGACCGGGATAGAGCCCCTGGGCGAAGACTTCGGAAGGCATGCCGGGTGCTCCGTGGCAGGGGCGGCACGATTCCCGGTAAAAAGGCGCGCCCTTAGCCGCAAGAGCTGCGTCCTCCAGAGCCGGCAAGGCGCCCCCCCGGCTGTGTACCGTGATTGACCTGTCGCGAACGACTTCGATCAGACCGGACACAATATCGTAATGCGGAACTCTGGCCGAGATGTCGAATACTCCGTACCATGCCCCGGCAACCACCGATGCCGCCAGCAGCGCCAAACACAGGACAAATCCCCGAATCACACCCATAGCTCCCGATCTCCAGTTTTTTGTGCGGGGGTGCGGGGGAAACATACCCCCGCACGTTGGTATCGATCACGGAAGATGCTCCCCTATTGAATCGGGAAGTTGAAATAGGTCTCCGGAAAAGGCTCCCGAATCAGAGTGAAGTGCCACCATTCTTTTGAATACGGCTTGAAGCCGTGTTTTTCCATTAGTGTTTTCAGCAAGATACGGTGCGCCCGCTGGGCCGGGGAAATCTCGGCGTACTCGGGCCAGGACAGAGGGCCGAAGAAGTCAAAGGGCCCTCCCATATCGAGATCCTGGGGAGCGTCCCGCCCCGTTGTGGAAACGATCGTCAGGTCGACCGTGCCCCCGCGGGTATGGCCGGATTTCTTCGCTATGTAGCCGTCGAAAAGAGTGCTCTTGTCCACGTTGGGGTAAAACTCCGGCTTCATGCGGACGTCGCCCAAATCCGCGGCCCACCGGACAAAGTGATCCACCGCCCGTTGAGGCCGGTAGGCATCGTAGATTTTCAATCCCAGCCCGAAGCGCGCAAGGTCCTCCTGGACCCCCTTAAGAGCCTCGGCGGCTTCTCGCGCGAGAATGCATCTGGGCTTGAGATATCCGTCGATACGCTCGCCGACGAAGTTGTGATCCGTGTAATAGCGCAATTCGACGACGATTCCCGGTATGGCTTCATCGACATAGACGAAACCCTCGGGCAGAGCCGAGCCCGAGACCGGCGATACATATCCCGAAAAGAGGATCAGCAGCGCGCACAGAAGCCCGGGGTGCAGTTTCCTGAAAATCATAAGGGGTACTCCTTATAAGATGTGACCGGTAGTTGGGGATCGATGACGAAGTTTGTATATTCCCTCTCCCGGAGCGGGAAGTCAAATCCCGATCGGGCAAGCTCGGGCGGAGTGCACCCCGGTTCTCTGAAAAAGGAGGACGAAACGGGCGGCGCGAGGGGGCGGGTTGCCGCAGGTTTTCTTCGGTTGCTTGAGGCGGGGGGACAGGGGAAGGCGGGGATTTGCTCCCCGCCCTCCGAGGATGTTTACGGGATGATCAGAGATATCGTGTTGTTGCTTTCGTTGCTTTCCGTCACCTGCCCGTCGGCATCGATGAATGCGAGCACGTACTGCCCCGAGTAGGTTCCCGAAGACATGGTCTTGGTGAAGGTCATATCCTTGTAACAGTTCACTTTGAGGGAAGTGACCGTCTTGGTGCCGATGAGGGTGTCCTTGCTCACTCCGTCATGCGAGATGTAGAAGAGGACCTTGAAGGCGCCGGAGTTTACTTTCCCGCTGTTAACGACCCTCAGCGTGCCGTCGACCCGCCGTCCACCGTAGTACGTTACAAGCCTCTTGTAGGAACCGGTCAGGTCGGGGTTATCGACGCTCGGCGTTGGGGTCGGAGTCGGAGTCGGCGCCGGCTGATCGCCGGGACAGGTGAACTGAACGTAGTTTGCCGCATACCCGACCTGGTTGCAGCCGTAGCGGATCCTCATGTATCCGTTCTCGCCCCAGGAGGTTCCCCAGCTGTTTCGCAGAATCCAATATCCGTTGTCCGGGCCTATATCGTCCACCCATCCCACGAGGACAATGGCGTGATTGATCTGGCCGGATTCGTTGGCGTTGAAAATCCCGCCCGTATACCCCTGCCATTTCGGGCCGACATAAACAGCGGAGCCGATCGGCCCGTAGGTGTAAATCGCCTGTTTTATCTGCTGCACCGACGGGATGGGCTGCCCGGGGACATACCCCCAGCCGGTGATTTTGTACGGGTGCTGATGGGGACCGTTGCAGTCGGTATCGGTGGCCGTGTAGCGGTCGGATGCTTCCAGAACGGCCCCGGCCTGGCTTTCGCCCGGAGGAACGGCGCTCATGTGATAGTCGTGCGCCCACCATCCGCCGCGGCATCCCCAGCCGTTCATGTTGCACGATACGAGATACTGCTCGGAGAGATCAACCGTCACGCCGCATTGGATTTTGATCTGCGATTCCAGCGGCCCCACGGTTCCAAAAGCCCAGCAGGAACCGCAGCTGCTCTGGTCTTTGATCGGGGTGGTCCCACCCAGCGCACGCCAGTCGTAAGAGGAGGGAAGCGTCGTAGCCTGGACCAGAAAATCCGAGCCGCGCATCGTCGGAACCGCGCTCAACCAGTCCGAAGGTTCGCGAAGACCGCACAGCTCGTCGATGCTCTTCTCCATTGCGGTCGAATAGCCGACGGAGAATGTATGCGCCTCTTTTGCCACTTCCTGCTGTAGCTGTTGGATATGCGCCATAACGGCGGGGTGAACGGTATCAAGGGGGGTTCCCGCATGTGAGACGGCTGAAGCCGCCAACGGGACCATTGCCAGGACAAGACATAATAATTTGAATTTTCTCGACATTTTACCTCCGTGACCAAAACGATCCTGCACTGCAACTCGCCTCGGGCTCAAAACGGCTACCGGACGTCCAAATTTGGTGAACTTCGAGGGACTTTGCCCAGCCGGGCAAGGCTTACGAACTTCTTACTACATAAGATCGGCTGGGCTGTAATAATCATTTAACGCTAAACGTTGTCAAACCCAAAATATCGAGATCGACAGGTCTCATGGCGTATTTCGACCTGATTCGGAGCGGAAACCGCTCCGGTTCTGCGGCTTTCGCCTCATCGCTGGCTATTTGATGCCGGACTGTGTGGACTGGCCGGCAAGAGACGGGCGGGTACAGGCTGTGCGTCTTCTCGAAGGGACAAAAAAAACCCTCCCCTGCGAGAACCAGGGAAGGGAATTTGCTAATGGATCAAGTCTAATTGAGAGTCGCTAGAGAGTCGGACAACCCACGAGAATAAAACAAGCCTGTCCTGGACTCTGCAAATCGAGGCTCAGGTTGGAGATTTCCTGCAGCGAGTTGCCGAACCACTGCGTCGCGAACAGAGTGTGCCCCTTGATGTTTGCGGTTCCATTCTTGACAAAGACCAGACAGGCGTTCCAGACTCCGTCGCCGGCATACTGAAACGCGGCCGGGAAAGTGCCGGAATCTCTTGCAACGCCCTTCGCGTTCTTGTTAGCTCCACCATAGGTGCCGTCCATGCCCGCGACATAAAAAGAGAGGCCGGGGCGGCCGGTCGGGTTGATGTTGCCGAACTCGCCGAGGGACACGAAATCATTGACGTTGATCTGGATGTTGTCGGCCTGCATGACGAGCGAGTAGGCGGTCGCCGTGGAGGCAACTATCCGCCTGAACTGGTAGATCCCGGTAGTCGTGAAATTCACCGTCCCGTAGGCTCCCACAATCAGGTCCCTGTAGCTGCCCGGGCTGATATTGACGTTGCCGTTCTGCGGCACCACGACGTCGCTAGCCCCTACGGTTATGATCGGAAAAACGGGAAACGCGGGAAGGTCTTTGCTTCCGGTGTCGTTCAGGGGATTGTTGCCAAGATCGTTATAGAGGTTGCCCGGATTCGGCTGGATAATTCCGGAACCCGAAGCAACGTATGAACCTGTCGCGGCATCGTAGATCACCTGGCTGACGTGCGCAAAGCTGCCGAGTTTCACATTGGGTGCGATTACGGCCACATCCTTCAGCGCCGGCGCTCCCACCGGAACATTGGTCGCCGCCGTGCCGCCCAGGACAATGCTGTTCCTGCTCCCGAGGTCACTGCGCGCCGGGATCGAAGCTCCCTCGCAGCAGTTTACGTTGGCGGCGCCTTTAAGGACCAACTGGTCGTCGACGAGAATCAGGAAGTTGCCAAGGCTGTAAGAGGCTGCACTTGAAGCATTCGGCACGGTCAGCATAAATACGCTGAGCAGCGCGACAGCTATTCCGAATTTACCAATGATTTTTGTATTCATCAGGAATCCTCCCGAAGCTCTTCTTCGTTTGCTGTTATTGCGTTTCATTCACCTATGGAGCCTATTTGCCACGCACACAGATAGACTCCCATGGAGGCATTTACAGGCGCTACGTATTCAATTACGGTTATTTGATACTACTGTTTCGTGCAGTCATCGCAATTCACGAAAAATACACGAAATTTTAGAAAATAGAGTAAGCATCTTCGGCTGTTTTTCTACGGCCTCCCTCTCATAATTTGAAATTGCTATTGCAAGTAACCGATTTCAAAGATGGAAAAATTTATAGAGAGTTTTGATTTCCGATGAAGGCCTCGGCCGTCGTACGTCAAAAAAGGAGCCGCAAAGCGGCTATTGAAATACTTCAAGGAAGCATTTATTATTATCGATTGCCTTCTACCTGAGAAAACGTCTTCCGCGCGTCCCCGGAGCTTTGCCGTTCGGGGTTTTCCGGAAGAGGCCATCGACATGAGAAAAGGTCAAATACACCCGGCGGAATTCTTCGGCTGCCGGCAGGAACCGGGAGGGACGGTCCCGAAGGCGGGCATACCTCGAAGCGTTCCCGCAGTTGGCAGTGGACTCCGCTGAAGGATGAATCACGTGAGTATGAACCACATCAGAAATTTCAGCATCATCGCCCACATCGACCACGGAAAATCAACCCTGGCCGACCGTTTGATTCAGCACGCCGGACTCGTGAGCGACCGGCAGTTCCGGGATCAGATACTCGACAATATGGACATCGAGAGGGAGCGCGGCATCACGATCAAAAGCCAGACCGTCCTGCTCCCTTATACGAGCCGGTCCGGCGAGGTGTTTTCGCTGAATCTCATCGATACTCCGGGCCACGTTGATTTCTCCTACGAGGTCTCGCGCGCGCTTGCTTCATGCGAGGGCGTCCTCCTGCTCGTGGACGCTTCCCAGGGCGTGCAGGCACAGACGATAGCAAACCTCTACGCGGCCATGGAACACGATCTCGCCATAATCCCGGTGATAAACAAGATCGATCTGCCCTCCGCCGACATCGACGCGGCGAAGGAACAGATCGAGCATGATCTGGGGCTCGACTCCGACCAGGCGATCCTGTGTTCCGCCAAGGAAGGGATCGGCATCGAGGATGTTCTCGAAGCCATCGTAACCAAGATTCCGCCTCCGTCGGGGGATGCGGAGAAGCCCCTTGCAGCCCTGATCTTCGATGCCCAATACGACGCTTTCCGGGGTACGATCGTGAGCTGCCGGGTCTTTGACGGAAAGCTCCGGCCCGGAGACCTCATTCGCCTCATGTACAACGGCGCGACCCACAAGGTGGAGGAAGCGGGATATTTCCGCCTGAACAGGGAGCCTCGGAAAGAACTTTCGGCAGGATCGGTCGGGTATGTGATTGCCGGGATCAAGACCGTTGCGGACGTCAGGATCGGTGACACGATTACGCTCGATTCCAATCCCGCTTCGGCTTGTCTTCCCGGCTTCAAAGACATCAAGCCGGTGGTGTTCTCCTCCATTTACCCGATTTCCTCGGACGAGTACCCGTCCCTCGTGGTTGCGCTCGAAAAATACACGC
>JAJFVB010000180.1 GCA_021372055.1 Desulfobacteraceae bacterium
CGCCCACAGCGCCTCGACTCCATCGGAAGCCTGTTCCACGCTGTACCCGGTCTCTTCCAGCAGAGCGCACGCGACCATCCGCGCCGCTCGGTCATCGTCTATCACCAAGGCGACCGGGCGCTCATCGGGAATTACGGAATCATCCATCATTTCCCCTCATGAGTTCGCGCTCCAGGGCCTCCTTCACCCTCCGAAACTGTTCCAGGATTCTGGAGAGAAGAAATTCAGCACCCTTCATGGGCTTCTGCGAGGCGATCCTCTCGAGGTCCTTGCAGGTTTCGGCAAGCGCGACAGCACCCAGGTTGGAGCTGCACGATTTCAATGCATGAGCCACTCGGGCCAGATTTTTGGCATCGCCGTTCACGTACGCGGTCCGGAGGTCTTCCAGAAGCACCGGCGCATCGCTCAGATATATTCCGATCACGGTCGCAAGCATCTTCGCGCCGTCCACACCCCTCAAAGAACTGATGTTATCGAGGCTTGAGCGGTCCAGACATTCGAATTCTCCGTCGCCGCCCACCCTCAAATCCGAAGCCTTGCCCAGGGCGGTATCGAATCCCCTCTCCTCCGTCCAGCGCCGCAGCATCTGCGACAACTCCTGCAGCCGGAAAGGCTTGCTCAGATAGTCGTCCATCCCCGCTCTAAGGCATCGGTTCCGATCATCGTCCATGATGTGCGCCGTCAATGCTATGACGGGAACTTTGCTCTCCTGTCCGCGCTCTTTCTCCCGAATCTTTCTCGTGGCTTGGAAGCCGTCCATAACCGGCATTTCGCAGTCCATGAAAATGACGTCGTACTTCTTCTCGTTGGCCAGAAGATGGAGCACCTCGGAGCCGTTGGAGGCCACATCCACGCAGCAGCCGAAACTCTCCAGCATGGCTCGCCCCACTTCCTGATTGACGGGATTGTCTTCTGCGAGAAGAATATTGAAGCTCGATTTCATCATGTTCCCCCATGCTGCATTTGACTATGGAGTGATAGCAACAAATCTGCGCGAACTCCGGCACGTCTTACCGGGCTAAAAGGGATTCTCGGAGCAACTGTGCCCAAATGATTTTGCTAACGGAAATAACGGAGCAGTGATTTGTTCTTCTCAGTCAATTTAATCGGAAATCTTCCAAATCACTTGAACAGTTATCGCAAAAGAATTCCCGGTTTCTCACTGGATCGCTGCATTTATTATTAAAAAATCCAACCTGGAGCCGGTGGCCGCAACCGTAGCGCTGAAATGAGCCCCCTCGCTTTTCAAAAGCATTCTTCGGTACATTCTTGAACGCAACCCGACGGCGGGCCAGGGGAATCCCGCGAGGAGATTCCCGGTTTCAGGATTTTTTGAGAGTTATGACCGTGACTTCCCCGGTCGAGTTGAACCGGACGGGCACTCCGGATACTCCAAGGCCCGCGCTGGTGTAGCCGGCCATTCCTTCGTAGTCCCACCGGCCCTCGCACATGTAGCGCGGCGCCCTGCTGTGCGTGAACACCGGCCCGAATGGCGGTATTTTAATCTGCCCGGCGTGCGTGTGGCCGCATAGAAAGAGCCTGGGGCCATGCTTCCGTGCTTTCAAGTAGATTTCGTTCGAATGGGATACAAAAATGGTGAAAGCCGATGATGGAACGTCTTTGAAGGCCTTGTCCGGATCCTGCGACTTGAAATAGTGGCAGTCGTCGGTGCCCACGAGCCATAGGCGCTGGCCGTTCTTTTCGATGAATGCATGATCGTTTATGAGAAAACAGATGGCATCGTGCAGCGGAGCCAGGATCTCCAGGCAGTCGTGATTTCCCATAACGCCGTAGCAACCGTCGGGAGATTTGATCTCCGGCAAAATGATCCGCAACTGCGCGAGCGCCTTCTCAAAGGACCCGTGCGTTTCCATCCTGAAATCCCCGCCGAAAATGCACAGATCCGCGGGAGTCCGGCGCACGATTTCGACCGCGCGATCCGCCAGCCCGTCGAGACCATCCAGGTGCAAATCCGTCAGGAAAAGAATCCGGTAGCCGTCGAAGGCCGGAGGCAAATCAGGGAACTCGAAGACAACTTCGCGTTTTTCAATCCGCAGGGCGTTCATCATGCCGCGATCGTAGAGGCGGAAGATCTTGAAGAAGCTCTTCATGAAGAAGTGGTAGATAAAGGCGTCTTCGAAATTCAGGAGATAGTTGAACGGCTTTGTTGTTATCGAGCAGGAAATCAATTCGCGAAAGCGCGTTGCGGCGCGCACCTTCCGGGGATATTCCGCGGACGGCCTGCGCAGGAGGACATCTTTCAGGAACACGGACCCGTAATAGGCTCCCGCGCTGAACGCGAGGCCAAAGGGAATAATGAAGTCCCAGGAAAGCGAGAAATAGGGGGCGAAGAGCAAGAACGGCAGGAGCCCTTCGGGAAGCTGGTCCAAGCCCGGAACCACGCGCCCGCTGTGAAGCGAGAGTCTTCTTTTGACGAAACTCGAAGCGAGATCGCCGGCCATGCTCAGCACGGCCGCAAGGAAACCCAGCCAGACCGGAAAGCCGAGGAGCGGGGCCATGATCGCTCCTATAACGATACCGGCCGCAATCCCGCGGATTGTCTTGTGACTTCCGAACAGGGGCTTCCCGTCCGACAATAACCGATTGCCGTCGAGCGGCCGTTCCCACTTCCCCTCGAAAATCACTGCCGTGAAGGGCGGGGCGAAGTTCGCGGCCCATAGGAGCAAAAGAAGTTTGGAAAAAAGCATCATGGTCTATTCCACCAAACCGGGAAGGATAAATTACCCTGCATGCGGTTGCAGTTCTCCCGCTTCCTTTCCCGATTCAGCCACGGGGTATCTGAGCGCCAGGGTGAGCAGGAAACCAATTACGGGAAGCACCCCGATACATTTCATGGCCGCGGGAACGCCAAAGTGATCGGCAAGGACCCCGAGCAGGGTCACGCCGATTCCTCCGGCTCCGATGGCAAAACCGACCATGAGGCCCGAGGCAACGCCAAGATTGTTCGGAAAAAGATTTTGCCCCATTACGACCGTTACGGAAAAAGTCGAGATAAGCGAGATTCCGAAAACCACCACGACAAGGAACAACAATGCCCCCTGAGCCCATAAGATCAGCGGGAACAGAAGGGCGCAACAGAGCATCGAGCACCGGAGCCAGAAACGGTGTCCCCACTTGTCCGCCAGGGGAGAGCCGACGAGTGTTCCGAAAGCGCCCCCGATCAGAAGGGCACTCACAAGCTTACCCGCCAGCACCGGACTGCCGTGCAGATAATCGATATAGTAAAAGGGGATGTACGTCATCAGCCCCATTTGTGTCCAGGTCCGCATGACGATCACGCTCAGGATGACAAAAAGCGCCGCGTACGTCTTCCGGGATGCGCGCGAGGAACTCCTTGCCATTGCGGCGCGCTCCGGCTTCGGGATGGCGGCCTTGCGGCGCAGGAGGATTATGGCCGCCGTGAACAGGGCGGCGGGACCCGCCATCCACCACAGGGATTGGAAGCCGAAGAAGTTCACTATGCTGAGGGCAAGAATAGGACCAAGCGCCATCCCGGTATTGCCGCCCACGGAAAACACCGACATGCCGGTCGCAACCTTCGGGCCGGTGAAAAACCGCGCGGTCTTAAATCCCTCGGGGTGGTACGAGGCAATTCCGAAGCCGCTTATGGCCACGAGCATCAGCACCAGACCGTAGCTGGGCGTAAACGGCAGGAGGCTGAAACCGGCCCCGGCGAGAAACACGCCGAGCGGCAGCAGGAAAGCCTTCTCCTTTCGGTCGGAAAGCATGCCGAAAATGGGCTGGATCACCGAGGAAGTGATGTTCGAGACGATCAGGATTACGCCCGCCATGGTATAGGACAGATCGAGATGATCTTTCAGGAAGGGCAACACGGCAGGCAAGGCCCCCTGATAGATATCCACGACCATGTGTCCGCATGAAAGGAGCAACAGGACTTTGAAATTGAATTTGCCCATGTATAAAATCGAAGAGGCCGCTGCCCGCTTCCGACTCCTTTGCCTTTAGTCTTTTTCCAAAGTAGAATTCAGAGCGGGAATGTAACTCTTTTTCATCAGGATGAGAACTCGTAACGGTGCGGGGATGACCAAAATCGACCGAACTGACGGAAAAATCAGACTTGCGATCCTGCTTTTGTCGGGGGCGGTTTTCTCGGTTCTGGCCTTTCGCGGACTTTTCCCGGGCCCCGAGCCCGGTGGGGATTCCCCGCCGCCGGTGATCGTCCAGGTGAGCGGCAATGTCGCCCACCCGGGCGTCTACCTGCTCGAACGGGGCCGGACCTCTGCCGCCGAAGCCCTGGCTGCCGCCGGCGCAAAACTCGACCTTCCGCCCCGCGCGGCCTCGCAGGCTCTCCAGAGCGGGCAGAGGCTAACGCTCGTTTGTGGAGACGCGGGCCAGGAGATCTTGACCACGCGGATGGACGCAGCGACTTTGCTCGCCTCGGGGCACAAACTCGATGCCAATTCCGCCTCCGAGAGCGACCTGTGCCTCATTCCTCAGATGCGTCCCGAAATGGCGGCAGCCATTGTCCAAAGGCGCCGGGACGAGCCATGGAAAGACATCATGGAACTGCAGGAAGTTCAGGGCATAGGTCCTAAGACTCTCGTAAAACTGAGGGACTACATCGTTGTGATCCCCCCCGTTCAGCCCTCCGGATCGCCGCCAAACTGACGGGCTCCGGAGGCTTGAGTGTTTTCCTTGATTTGGGACCGATCCGCATTCTAAGATACCTTTTTATGGAGCCCTCACGTACGGCTCGAGCGGCAAGCCGCTGACGTCAATGAAGATTCTCGTTCGCCGCGCACAACATCGGACAGAGGGAGCACGCTCAAAGATGAACGCAAAGCTGGACCCGCAATCGGGAAAATCGACGGGACCGCACAGTTTCGGCATGAAAGCATGGATCAGCTGCGCACCCTTCGAAAGACTTCTTAACATGGAAATTATCGAGGCGGAGGAGGGCCGGGCAGTCCTCACGATGCCCTTTTATATCGATCTGGCTCAGGGCGGAGGCTTGATGCACGGGGGAGCGCTGGTTAGCCTTGCCGATACCTCCGTGGTGATGGCCATAAAGAGCATAATCCCTCCCCTGTCGCACTTTGCAACCATTGCTCTTGAAGCCAAATACCTCGCCCCCGTAAAAAAAGGGGTCGTGACGGCAAGGGCGAACGTGTACCATCGCGAAGGCAGGATCCTGAAGGGCAAGGCGACTCTGTACGACGATGAAAACAGGGCCGTCATGGAGTTCACATCCATCTTCAAGCTGGCGCGGGACACGACAATTCACGGCGTGGATTTCGCCGGTTCCTGAGCGGCTTTACCCGTGCGGGTACGCCATTTTGATTCCACGGATCTGTACGGGCAACCGGCAGGACCGGTTTGAGCAAACAGTCTGATTGGATACACCTTCTACGCCATGACCGAACCGAATCTCAAACAGTCCCGCGACTCCTCGGCCGGCGCCCTTCTCGCCGCCTCGGCGTTTGTGATCTGGGGGATAAGCCCCATCTTCTGGAACCAGCTTCAAGCGGTACCCGCCATGGAGATCGTGACCCACAGGGTGGTATGGTCTCCCCTGTTTCTGCTGCCGGTCATGCTTCGCCAGCAGCGCTGGGGAGAGGTCGCCTCGGCCTTCAGCGACCCGAAGACGATTTTGACTCTGCTCCTCACGACCATCCTGATTTCGGCAAACTGGCTGACGTTTATCTGGGCGATAAACAACGATCAGGTCCTCCAGACGAGCATCGGCTATTACATAACACCGCTCATAAACGTGCTTCTCGGGATGGTTTTCCTCGGCGAGCGGCTGCGGCCGCTGCAGGGGGTGGCGCTCGCTCTTGCCGCCGGGGGCGTGACGTACCTCGCGCTGGACTACGGCAGGATTCCCTGGATCGCCCTGGCCCTGGGTTTTACCTTCGGCTTCTACAGCCTCGTCCACAAGGTCATCGCAGTCAGCTCCATCGCGGGGCTTATGCTCGAAATGCTGCTTCTCAGCGTCCCGGCGGTGGCCTACCTGGTGTACCTCGACCGGATCGGAACGGGGGCATTCCTGCACTCGGGCGCCTGGACGGACCTCCTGCTGGCGGGGACTTCCCTTTTTACCGCCTTTCCCCTGCTCCTCTTCACCAGCGGCGCAAAACGCCTGCATCTTTCGACCCTCGGCTTTCTCCAGTACATCGCTCCCAGCGGCTATTTCCTACTGGCGGTGCTCTATTTTCACGAACCGGTATCCCGGGCGCAGGTCCTGACATTCGTTCTCATATGGCTCGCCCTGTGCTGTTATTCGACGGATTCGGTCCTCTACTACCGCTTGCAGGTGAAGAAATGGAAAAAGACGACAAAGCGAGATGGATAAAGACCCACTGCGGCCGGTTCGATCACGGCGGGTGCGGCCTTGAGGTCCTCGTCCGGGACGGCCGGCCCGCATCCGTCAGAGCCGACAGAAGCGATCCGTACAGCAAAGGGTATTGCTGCGCGAAGGGGCTTGCGTCTATCGAGCGTTCCGTTCATCCCGAGAGGCTGACAAGACCGCTTCTTCGAAAAGGAGAAAGAGGCGCCGGGGAATGGGAACAAATCCCGTGGGATCGGGCGCTGGGGATACTCGCGGACAGATTCGGCCAGGCGATCCGCGCATCCGGTCCGGAATCCGTCGCCTTCGCCCAGGGCGCGCCCAAGGGCCTCGAATTTTTCATCCTCATGCGGCTGGCAAATCTTCTGCAGGTGCCGACAGTTGGAGCGGCCCAGCACGTCTGCCACATGCCAAGGGAACAGATGGCTGTTGCCACATGCGGATTCTACCCGGTTCCGGACTACGACCGGCCGACCCGGTGCATTCTGTTGTGGGGCAGCGACCCCGAGAGGACCAACGAGGAAGGGATTCTCGGCGGGCGCTTCCTGGACGGGCTCAAGGCGGGAGCCAGGCTCATCGTCGTCGACCCCGTAAGAACCGGCCCGGCCCAAAGAGCCGACCTGTGGCTCCAGATAAGACCGGGAACCGACGACCTGCTCGCTGCGGGTCTTTTGCACTGTATCATTGAGGAGGAGCTTTTCGACCGGGATTTCGTCGAAGTCTGGACGACCGGGTTTTCCGATTTGCGCGAGGCCGTTGGATCGTGCACGCCCGAAGCGGTCTCCGCCGGCACCGGAGTGCCAAGGGAGAAGATCCTCGAGGCCGCCCGGCTCTACGCCGAATCGCGCCCCGCGCTCCTCCACTGGGGAAACGCCGTCGAACATACGGCCAACAGCTCCCAGACCTGCCGCGCTCTCGTTTCCCTTATGGCCGTTACCGGCAATCTCGAATCGCCGGGTGGCAACATCCGGGCTGAAGCCCCGAATGTCATGCGCCTCGTCGACCTCACCTGCCTCAAGAGTTTTCCGGGCAGGGCGGATAAGCTCCTGAACCGTCGCTACGGGCTCATCCCGCGCCTCCTTACAACCCCCAACTGGATTCTTTTCAGGACCATTCTGGAACGGCCCGGTTCGCTCCGCTGCCTGTACCTTCAGGGCACCAACCCTCTGCTTACCTGCGCAAACCCGCAAGAGGTCCGCGATGCCCTGCTGCGCCTCGATTTCATTGCCCTTGCAGACATCTTCATGACTCCCACGGCAGCGCTGGCGGACCTCGTTCTGCCCGCCGCAACCAATCTCGAATTCGACGACATCGGCCACTACGGTCTTCCCCACGGGCACCTTTTCGCACGACCCTCCGCGGTGAATCCGCCCGGGGAAGCCTGGCCGGACATAAGAATCCTCAACGAATGGGGAAAGCGGATGGGGTTGGAAGCGCATTTCTGGGACGATGCGCGGGAGATCGTGGAAGCGGTTCTCAAACCGGCGGGAATGACCTACGCGGATTTTGCGGCAAAGGGCATGCTGAGCGGCCGAAAACCGTATTTTTCCTACAGGGAAAAGGGCTTTGCAACTCCCTCGGGCAAAGTCGAGCTGCGATCGAGCCTGCTGGAAAAATGGGGCTACCCTCCCCTGCCGTTTGTCGCCCCCCACATGGGGCCCGATGACAGTTTTCCACTCCTCCTTACGAGCCGCAAGCCCCGGTATTTCTTCCATTCCGCCTACAGGCAGATTGCCAGCCTGCGCGGGCGCGATCGGCATCCCGGGATACTCGTTCATCCCGGTACCGCCGCAAAACTCCGCATCTCCGAAGGAGAAAGGGTCATGCTTTCGACCGCATCCGGCGCAATCAAACTGACCGCCCGCATCTCCGAATCCGTGCATCCCGATGTCGTGGTAGCGGATTTTGGCTGGTGGTTTCCGGAACGTTCCGGCGAGGGCTTCGGCCTCATGGAATCGAACCTCAACTGCGTGATCGGCACAAACGGGCCGAAGGACCCCATACTCGGCACCCTCCAACTCCGCGCCCTGCCCTGCCGCCTCGAAAAGATCGATCATTGTACCAAATGAACGCTTTTGAAAAGCGCGGGGATCTGCGCCCCCCACGCCCCCTCGCCGCTGCGCGGCTCATTTTGGCGCTCACCGATTTCCGAGAACCTCTCCCGGATGGTCATGCATTCCACGTCCTGTGATTCAAGCCGTCTTTCCGCAGTGCTCCCCGCCTGAAGCACCTTTGGTAAAGAAGTTATATTGAACATCCCCGAATTTCCCCCGCCTCCCTCAGGGCAGCGCAGCTGCGTGTGGGGCGTGGGGAGCAGGCTCCCCACGGTCTGAAAGCTTGGTCATCTTGAACGCTCATTGGTATCAAGCGGCGGACGGATTCCGCCAATGGGCATCCCGCCCCGATCCTTCCCGAACTCCAAACTCATGGAAAGGTGGAACTGATGAAAGCTGATCGGAAAAATCATTCGAACCGGGAATCGCGGAAAAGATCCTTGTCCTTCATCCTTACTCTGGCAGGCGCCTCGCTCCTTGCGCTCTTTCTGTGCGCAGCCTGCGCACCCGGCAAGGTTCAGGCCCCCTCACAGAACCGGGAGGCCGGTCCGGTGGCGGCGGGTTCCGAAGCGCAGGCTGAGACCGCGCAGGGCGCCGACACGGGCCTCGATCTCGTGGCCCTTGCCGAAAAGGAAGTCAGCGGGGCCGACTGGGTGAAGCCTCTTGCGGACGCCGTGATGGCGGTGATCTGCTCGGGCGCCGCCGACGGGAACATGAAAACAGCGTGCCTGGCCTATGAGGCGGCGAGCGCGGCGGTGGGAGCGCAGGTCTTTCTTACCCGCGAAGTACTCAAGAAGTACAAGGGCGACCCGACACCGATGAACGCAACGGAGCTGAAGCAGGTGGTTGAGAACCTCAAGACCAAGATGCTCCCCGTGCTCAAAGGGTACCAGGGGGGATTCTGAACCGGTTGCAATGACGTCCCGGGCTGGGATTTCGACTCAGGGTTCGCGGGCCAGGAGTGGAGCGGAAAAATTCCCGAAGTCAGCCCCGGGGCAACCGCATTTCATCTCAATTTCCAGTGGAGGTTCTGATGCGTGAGTGGTTCATGACTCTGCAAGGAGTGAATCTCGCAATCTGGGGCGTGATCTTTTTCGGCATGGCGACGATCTTCCACGTCACGGACCCCGAGAAGATCGTGCTCGCACTGGGCGGCGGACTGATGGGCTACATCAGCGGCTATTCCGTGGGCAAGCACTCGGATGGACATCCGGATGAAGCCGCAGAACCCGCCAAGCCGGAACGGCCTTCATCCCCGGCACAGGATTGATCGATAACAAAGGCTGTTGCTTGCGCCGGAATCCTTTTCGCCGGCGATGTCAAAACATCGTATGTACCGGTAATATCAAGGAATAGTTTCCACGCAAATTTCATCTCCCCGGTATGGATGCCGCGCCGGGCCGGAGCATCGGAGGATTGCCCCGCCTGTCCAAAGGGCAGTCCTCGCGCTCCCCGGGAAAAATCATCGCAGCACACAGCCGTCTCCGCTCTTTTCCTCGAAGATTGCCCCCCTCCCCGAATGCCTCCCGACAAATCCCCTCATTTTGCTCCGCAGACGTTTTTTTTCGGACAGATTGTCCCCAATCCTGTAAAAGACACCTTGGCAATTTCGTGCTATGTTTCTCTCACGGAGCGGATACTCCTGTTCATTCCCTTTCCGGGGCTGGGGAGGAGATATCGTACGGGACCAGAAGACCATATTCGGCAGGAGAATGACAAATGCCTTTGGCGGGAAGGTCTTCCAGTCGTGCGGGCTGGAAAAGCCACAGCTTTTATGTCAAGGTCGTCACCGCCTTTGTCGGTTTGCTCCTGATAACCGTGCTCCCGATTCTGGTCTACAACTTCAACCAGGGCAGGCAAATCGTCCTGGGACTTAGCGGTCAACTCCTGGACCAGACTGCCCGGACGGTGATCGAAAAGACGAACAACTATTTTCTGCCGGCCTCGGTGGCGGTGGAAATCGCCGCACGGCTGTCCGAAATCGGCGCCATATCCCCCACCAACATCGAGCAGGTCGAGCTCTACACGCTGGGAGTCCTGAAGTCCTACAAGCAAGTTTCCATGTTTTACCTGGCCGATGAGCAGGGGAACTACATCCGGGCCTGGAGGCTGCCGGAAGGCACCATGGAATCCCGGGCCCTTCTGCCTTCGGCTTCCCCCCCCAGGGATACGCTCCGCTACTGGGACAAAGACTTCAAAGTCTTCAACACCCAGGAGTCGCTTTTTGTCAATGCATACGATCCGCGCGTCCGCCCATGGTACGTCGCGGCAAAAGCCAATCGCACGAACTCCTGGACCGACATTTACATCCTGTTCAGAAACAAAGTGCCCGCGATCACGACTTCCTTCCCCATTGTCGACAAGAACGGCAAGGTGACCGGCGTCTGGGCCATGGACATCGAACTGCGTGAGATATCCGAATTCTTGAGAAGCCTCAAAGTCGGAAAGACCGGAGTCGCCTTTATTCTCAATCAGAACGACGAGGTGGTAGCCTACCCGGATGCTTCAAAGCTGATCCGGGAGGAGGACGGGAAACTTCGGCCCGTGCGCGTCCACGAACTCGGAGTTCCGCCCATTACTGCCGCGCATGAGCATTACCTGCACAATGCGGGAGGCAAATTCGCCGTCAAGAGTGGTGGAAGTGCCTATTATGCCTGTTTCGAGGACTTTCCCGCGAATTTCCCCGTGCCCTGGAAAATAGCCATGGTGGTTCCCCAGGAGGATTTTACAAGAAGCATAAGCAATTTGATCAAGGAAATGGGGCTCATATGCCTCATTATCCTCGGTTGCTCGATAATCCTGGCGATCCGGGTTTCCCGGAGCATCTCCCGTCCCATCCGGCAACTCGCGGAAGAAACGAAGAAGATTCGCGCATTCGATCTGAACAACATTGTGACCGTCAGCTCCTACGTCAAGGAAGTGCAGCTCATGAGCGACGCCATCGCGGCGATGCGCTCCGGGCTTGTCGCGTTCAGAAAATACGTCCCGCATGAACTCGTCCGCCGCCTCATTCATACGGGCGAGGAGGCCCGCCTCGGAGGGCACAAGGAAGTGCTGACCGTCCTTTTCTCCGATATTGCCGGGTTCACGGGAATCGCCGAACGCACGCCGCCCGAAGAGCTTACCGTTCAGCTCTCGGAGTACTTCGACGAACTCACCAAGATCATCAGCAACAACAAGGGGACTGTGGACAAATACATCGGGGACGCCATTCTGGCCTTCTGGGGGGCTCCAATCCCCGACGACGATCATATCTTCAATGCGTGCAGGGCGGCGGTTGCCTGCCAGGAAAAAATCGAGGAACTCAACCGCCGGTGGGAAGCCGAGGGCAAGAACCCTTTTCACACCAGGATCGGCATCAGCACCGGTGTGACCGTCGTCGGAAATGTCGGATCGACCGAGAGGATCAACTACACGGTCATGGGCGACAACGTCAATCTTGCCAGCCGTCTCGAAGGCGCGAACAAGCTCTTTCGAACGAAGATTCTCGTTCCTCAGTACATTTACTCCGCCGTTGCCGACAGGCTCTGCTTCCGCCTGCTCGGCACCGTCGCAGTGAAGGGCAAGACGGAAAAGACCACGGTGTACGAACTGGTGGCCGAACGCAATAGAACGCAGCATCCTGAAACAGCCAAACGATGCGAAGAGTTTACGCGAGGGGTCGAAGCCTATCTGGCCCGGAACTGGTCACTGTCCTCCGAGATATTCCACAACCTGACGGTCGATTTTCCGGGCGACGGTCCCGCCCTCTTCTACCTTTCACGATCGAGGCTCTACTGCGATCATCCCCCGGGACCAAACTGGCGGGGGGTCGAGTACCTGGAGACCAAATAGCCTCCCCGGAAAACGGGAGGAGATCCCTCATACGTCGTTTTCGGGTTGCGGCCCCGGGAATCTTTCCGCCGAGGATATTGCGCTTTTGATTTTACGCCCTATAGTTCGTCTTGGAGTACTACCCTTCGCGTCATCCGGCGTGCGGGTTTTATCGGAACTAAGATTAAAGGAATCACGAGAATGCAGGGCAAAGTGAAGTGGTTTAATGACCAAAAGGGCTACGGCTTTATAGCCGACGACGCCGGCAAAGAGTACTTCGTCCACCACAGCGCGATCGAAGGCACGGGCTTTAAGAGCTTGCAGGAAGGCGAGCGGGTCAGCTTCGAAGTGGAGCAGGGGGCAAAGGGGCCTCAGGCAGTGCGGGTGCAGAAGGCATAAGAGATGCCTCCGCAGCATTGGAGTGAAGGACTGTAAATCCAGGACCGGAAGAAATCAGCGGATCCGGGTTTTGCTTTTGGACGCTGAGTTTCGTCCCATTGCCGATTTTCGAATTCCCCGGACGCAATGAAGGCGTGGCCTCATTCGGCCGGGTTTTTTGTTTTCAGGCCGGGCTTTTACTCCGGCTTATCGCGTCCCGCGAGCTACATGGACAGGCCCGATTCGGTGACCACAATCGGAAAGTTGCACTCGCGCAGGTGTTCCGCGAGGAGGAACTTGCGGAGAGTCTCCGGAATTATCCCGGCCTCGTAGGTGCTTAGGAACTTCGATGTAACCAATGCGGTCGAACCCATCCGGTCCGATTCGATACGGAAGACCTGCGCCTCGCGTCCGGATTCGTAAGAGTCCGTTATCCGGCACTGCCCGAACTCCTCTTTCAGATAGCTGTACACCGCGGCAATCTTTTCCCCGTCCGTCATCCCCTCTCCCCCTTTGCCCCCAGGATCCCGGGCTCATTGAAAACAGTCCTCGCTCCCGCCTCGATTTCCTTGCTCTCCGTCCGCGGCCGCGCTCCCGGAATCACGATCCTGAAGGTCAATCCTCCGCCGGGATTGTCCAGGATGGCGAGATTTCCGTCATGCGCTTCCACAACCTTTTTTACTATGGGAAGCCCCAATCCGATACCTTCTTTTTTCGTTGTGAAAAACGGCGAAAAAACGGCTTCCCTCTTCTCGGCGGGAATTCCGCAGCCGGAATCGATAACGTCCAGGATCAGGTTGTCGCCGTATGTCCGGGCGTCCACACCCACATGCCCCCCGGTTGGCGAGGCATGGATCGCGTTGGTGATAAGATTAAAAAACCATCGGAATCGGGCTATTCAAAAATCAGTTCCCGGACAAAGTTCATCGGCAAACGGCCCTCAAAACCATGCGCCCGTAGCCGGATAAAAGATTACCCTTGACTCCTGCCTGTCTGAAGTTTATTAATCCTACCGTTTGCAGCGGAGTGCCAGATTGAGACCCTTTCGGCGTTGAAGCTGTAAAAACCTCAAATCTTTTTCGGGGCTTTACCCAGGCCTCAAATCGATTTTCAGCCCGCCAAAAGCGGGCTTTTTCTTTTATGAGAGCGTAGAGGGTCAAAAAGAACCGTTTTTCCTCGAATGAAGACATTATAATCTCTGCCAGGTTGCATACAAGCTCTTGACCCTCCGATGGGAGCCGGTTGCTTGAAAAAAACCGCCACAATCGTTCTGATCGTAATTGTAGGGTTTGTGATCGCCTACGGGACTGTATGCCTGTACATGGGCAATTTTGAAGGGGCGTTCGCCACTTTTCCCTTCCTTCTCTTCTTCTATGTCTTCGCTGTGGCCAGGCAGCAAATGCAGAGACGAAAAGAAACGGACGACGAACCTGACAAGTGATGCCGGATTGTTTCAGGGCCGGCACTTCTCGGGGCTTCAGAAGCTGGCCAAGGGCCGCAACCGCAATGCCAAAAATGAGCGGCGTGGGGATGTGGGGGCGCAGCTCTCCACGCTTTTCAAAAGCGTTTTTTTGGCACATTCTTGAACGCAAATGCGTATGAGATTATTTCTTCGAAGCGGTGCATTTTTCCGTTTTCTCCGTGGGGGATTTCCGATACATAGTCCTTGCCGAACAGCGCTGTTAACTTCCTACAAGGAATTGGACAATGAAGATATATATCGGCGCGGACCACGCCGGCTGGAAACTCAAAGACGCCATCGTCGAGGCGGTGAAGGCCTCGGGGCATGAGGTTGCCGACCTCGGCACGAACGGTCCGGAATCGGTTGATTACCCGCTGGTCGCCTTCAAGGTGGCCCGCGCGGTCTCCGCGGGCAAGGGCGAACGGGGCATCCTCGTGTGCGGCAGCGGAATCGGGATGTGCATGTGCGCAAACAGGGTGCGCGGAGTGCGCGCGGTCATGGGCGTCGAGCCTTTCAGCGCGGTCATGAGCCGCCGGCATAACGACAGCAACGTCCTATGCCTGGGCGAGCGCATGACGGGGCGCGACCTTGCGCTGGACATCGTCGCCAAATGGCTTGAAACCGGATTTGAAGGAGGCCGCCACAAGAGGCGCGTCGACCTGATAGACAGTCTTTCCACAGGCGAAGAATAGACCTCAACCAAGTCGGTCCCGCCCCGCCGCACCCGGAGCCGGCTCTTTTCCTTCCTGCCCGTTCGGATCTGTTTTCGCTTGACACACCGCCATTTACGCTCATATACGTCAAAGGTTAAGTCTCGAATTGCGTTTTTCCGAAAGCATGGCAACGGCACCGGTCGGAGCTCATCAAGGCATCTGTTTTCAAAGGAGCGGAAATGACTTTCCAGGAACTCATCCTTGCGCTGAATAAATTCTGGTCCGACAAGGGCTGCGTGCTTCAGCAGCCCTACGACCTGGAGGTCGGCGCGGGCACATTCAATCCCGCCACATTCCTGAGAGTGCTTGGCCCAGAGCCGTACAATGTGGCGTACGTCGAACCGTCCCGCCGCCCGACCGACGGCAGGTATGGTGAAAATCCGAACCGGCTGCAGCACTACTACCAGTATCAGGTAATTCTCAAGCCCTCGCCCGCGGACTCCCAGGGAGTCTACCTCGAGAGCCTGAGAAGCTTCGGAATCGATCCCCTCGATCACGATATCCGTTTTGTCGAAGACGACTGGGAATCCCCCACGCTGGGAGCTTCGGGCCTCGGCTGGGAAATCTGGCTCGACGGCATGGAAATAACCCAGTTCACCTATTTTCAGCAAGTCGGGGGAATCACGCTCAGCCCCGTAAGCCTCGAACTGACCTACGGCCTGGAGCGCATTGCCATGTATCTCCAGGGGGTAAACAATGTCTACGACCTGATCTGGAGCGGCAACGTCACCTACGGAGACATCCACCACCAGGGTGAAGTGGAGTGGTCGCACTACAACTTCGAAGAAGCGGACGTGGACATGCTCCTCAAGCTGTTCAACATGTACGAGGCCGAATCGCTCCGGATGAACAAGCGGGGCCTGGTGCTGCCCAGCTATGACTACACCCTCAAGTGCTCGCATGTGTTCAACCTGCTCGATGCCCGAGGGGCAATCAGCGTGACCGAGCGCACCAACTACATTGCGAGAGTGAGGAACATGGCGCGCCTTGTGGCGCATGCCTATTACGCCCAGCGCGAAGAGATGGGTTTCCCACTCTTGAAGAAGTGGTAGGGCATATGAGCGAGGAAAAAATGGCAGAAGCTCTGTTTATAGAAATTGGAACCGAAGAGATACCGGCCGGCTATATTGTCCCCGCCCTGGAAGCAATGTCCCTCCAGATGATCCGGTTTCTGGACGAGAACCGCATTGCGCACGGGGAACCCGTGACGGCGGGCACTCCGCGCCGCCTTGTGCTCAACATCCCCGACGTGGCCCTTTCGCAGAAATCGATGCGGGTCGAGGTCACGGGGCCGCCCAGGAGCGCGGCATACGATGCCCGGGGCAATCCAACCAAAGCCGCGCTCGGCTTTGCAAAGGGTCAGGGTGTCGAAGTCGGCGATCTCGGAATCAAGGAAACCCCGAAGGGCGAGTATCTTTGCGTTTTCCGCGAGGAAAAGGGAGTCCCGACCCGCGAACTGATCGAAAAGCTGCTTCCGGATTTCATCGCGCGGATACCTTTTCCGAAATCGATGCACTGGGGCGCATATACCGTTACCTTCGCAAGGCCCGTGCGCTGGATCGTCGCCTTGCTCGGCGGAGAGGTCCTCAATTGCGTGTACGGGAACGTGCGCAGCGGCAAAACGTCCATGGGGCACCGCTTCATGAGTCCCGTATCCTTCGAGGTTGCCGATTTCGACAGCCACCGCGAAAACCTCGGGAAACACCGGGTCGTGCTCGATATCGCCGAGAGGCGCAAGCTGGTCCGGGAAGGCGCCGACAAGGCCGCGCGTGATGTCGGAGGGAAAATCCTCGAAGACGAGGAACTGCTCGAAGAGGTCACCCAGCTTGTGGAATACCCTCAGCCGCTGGTCGGCCAATTCGAAGACAAGTATCTGGAGCTTCCTCCCGAGCTTCTGATCACTGTTATAAAAAAACATCAGCGCTATTTTGCGATCACGGGCAAAGACAGCAAACTCCTGCCCCATTTCGTGACCATTTCCAACACCACGCCGCGGGATTTCGCGCTCGTCGCCGCGGGAAACGCCCGCGTCGTGAGGGCGCGCCTGGAAGATGCCCGCTTCTACTACAGGGAGGACCAGAAGGTTTCGCTCGATTCGCGTGTCGAACAGCTGAAGGGCGTGGTCTTCCATTCAAAAATCGGGACCAGCTTCGAGAAGGTCGAACGGTTCAGCAACATGGCCCGAATGCTTTCCGAGCGGCTCGCACCGGACCGCGTTGAAGCTGTCCTGCGCGCCGCCTACCTGTGCAAAGCGGATCTGGTCTCCGGTGTCGTGGGCGAGTTCCCCGAACTCCAGGGCGTGATGGGTAAGACCTATGCGCACCTCCAGGGCGAGTCGCAGGCGGTTTCCCGGGCCATTTTCGAACACTACCTGCCCAACCGGGCCGGCGGGCCGATTCCGGAGAGCATCGAGGGTTCCATCATCAGCATCGCCGACAAAATCGATACGATTTCCGCCTGCTTCGGCGTGGGCATGCCCCCGACCGGAACGACGGATCCGTTTGCCCTGAGACGCCAGACCCTGGGCATAATCAGGATCGTCCTCGAAAACCCCCTCCGGATCTCCCTTGGCGAATTGATCGACAGGGCGCTGAGCCTGCTTGCGCCCAAGCTTGTCAAGCCCGCTCGGGATGTCAAAGGCGAGATCATGGACTTCTTCCAGGGCCGGCTGCAAAACTTCCTGACAGCGCAGGAAGGCTTCAGGCCGGATGTCGTGGATTCCGCCCTTACCGTGGGAATTGACGATATCGTGGAGGCCGTCGCCCGGTGCAGGGCGCTCGCGGCATTTACCCAAAGGGCCGATTTCGAGAACCTCGCGACCGCGATAAAGCGGGTGGCCAATATTATCAAGGAACCCGAGACGGCACCCGTCGACCCGGGGAAATTCTCCGTCGAGGCTGAAAAGCTCCTTTTCGAAGGATTGAAGACGACCGAATCCTCCGTCGGAGACCGCCTTGCCGGATCGGATTACGCCACTGCGCTCGAAACCATGGCCCGGCTCAAGCCCGCCATCGACGCGTTTTTTGACTCCGTTCTGGTCATGGACAAGGACGAAGCGGTACGGCGAAACCGGCTGGCGCTTCTCACCCGAATCAACGGTCTCTTCTCCCGCGTGGCCGACTTCAGAAAAATACAGATCGCTTAGCTGCCAACCCGGCAGGATGGTCTTAACATGTAGCAGGGGCATAAATATGCTCCTGCTTTTTTTGTATTCATACGGCGGCAATGAGCGGACTCGGCCTATTGATTTGCGCCCACCCACCCCCATAAGGAGGGACTGGACCCATGCTGGACAAACGTACGCTGCATCAGAAAGTACAGGAACAATGCGATTGCTTTGCAACCACTGACCCACTCAGGGCAATGGCCTCGCTCAAAGGCGAACCGGACCCGGAGGAGGGCGCGCTCAAGTGGATAGCCCTTGCGGTTCTCCACGGCATTGGCAGAAACGCCAAGAAGATCTCGCTCCGGCGCACTCCCGATGGGAAGGTCTTCGCCACGGCAAAATTCCGGGAGACGGAATTGCCCGAACTCACCCCGGAAATCGGAGAGAAGGTCTTCGAAGCCGTCAGGAATATCACCCATCTTGAAAAGGAAAAGGGGAAAATGCCTGTGGTGATCGGGATCGGCGACAGCAGTGTGGAAATTGACGTGAAATTGGAATCCGGGGGCGAGGGTGAAAGCCTCGTTCTGAAGTTTCCGGATTGATGGAAAAATCCAAAGGGGGGCATCCACCGGGACAGCGCCTCCCTTCCGCTTCAATTTTCCGCCTGCCTTGCCGCGCCCACATTGGCGTCTTCCGATCAATTCAAAAAACAAGATCGAAATTTCCGATTTTAACAATTCCATCTTCCAATATAGACTTTTGAATTACGGAGGACAGGCAGAGGCCCTCTTTTGCGCGCTCTTTTCCCGGAGTGCGCGGGTTGGTGCCGTCCAACGGCTGAACCCTTTATCTCAGGCTGCGTCATCCTGCTATCGACAGACACTCCCCCTCATCCTGCTACGGCGAAAGGGTGCTCATCGTGGAAGTGCAAAGGCTGATGGACCAGTGCGTTGAATGTGGAATTTGCCGAAAAGACTGCGAGTTCCTCAGGAGAAACGGTAACCCGGGATCGATAATCAAGGCAGGGGAAGAAGGGCCGGGGGACGGGCGCGATTTGGCCTTCGAATGCAGCCTCTGCGGGCTATGCACCGCGGCATGTCCGATGGGGGTGGACCCGGCATCGGCTTTCCTCCAG
>JAJFVB010000181.1 GCA_021372055.1 Desulfobacteraceae bacterium
TCCCCGGAAGGCCCACGAGCTGCATCACGGGAGAGAGCAGGTTTCCCAGCACGGAAATTCCGCCCGCCTCCTGGAGCACTTTGACGGCGATGATGACCGGGATCATGATCCGGAACAGCGGATTGCAGATCTTTATGGTATCCGATAGCGTGTTTCTTAGAAATTCCACGTGAGTTGAACGCATCGAGACGCTGCTTTTCTATTCATGGGAAATGAGTATGACCGAGACAACGGCGAGAGCGACTCCGGCGCATTGCACGGGGCTGACCTTTTCCTTGAGAAACAGAACGGCCAGGGCGACGCTTATGACCGGGTAGAGCGCGGTGAGCGGCGCTATTACCGATACCTTGCCGCCGCGAAGAGCGTAAAGAAAGCATATTCCGCCCAGGGAGCCGGCCGCACCGGTCAGGAGCGCCGGAACGATTCCCTTCAAATTGGCCGCGAAGACGTCCGGCTTCATGAACAGCACGGCGAGAAGACCCGTGCCGATTCCTCCCACGACCTGAAAGAAGAAGGCGCACTTGGGTTCGAGGCAACTGATCGCCATTTTCGGGAAAAAACCCCACAGGCCCCAGATGAAAAGCGCCAGGAAGGAATAAACGGCCCATTCTTTCATTTCGCCGCCCTCGCGGGTTTTTCCCCGAACCAGGTCGCGTCGAGCCGGTTGCGCGGCGGGAGCCGGTAATATCGGTAGAGGGAACGGCCCACCATCAGGATTCCCGTGATCGTCCTGTCGGAGGGAATCTTCAGAAATTCGGCGAAGGCGGGATACTCGGAGGCGCAGTACTGGGCGTACCCTGCCCAGCAGGTCCCCAACCCGAGCGCGGGGGCATAGAGTTCCGCGTATTCGAGCGCGAGGATTGTCGAAGTCGTCGCCGGAAGCAGGCTCTTGGAAGCATGCGCCACGACGATGGCCGGAGCTCCCCGGAGGATACGGTCTTCACCCTTTGCGTGCGCGCGGATGATTGCGGGCATGTGATACCTGTTTGCTACCTCTGGTTGCGTGTCGAACAGGTTTTGCATCCACTCGATCACGATTGCCCGCAGCCGGTCGATGTTCTCGCGGCCTTCGACCACCAGGTAGGAGATTCCCTGCGAATTGTGCCCCGACGGTGCGTAATGGGCGATATCCAGCAACTTCAGCATCTTATCCCTTGGGACGGGCTCCTCGGCGTAACGCCTGATCGAGCGGCGCGAGCGCAGGATGACTTCCCAGAGTTGCGGATCCGGTGCAAATCCGGACGGGATCGGCGTGTGCCGGGACAGAGGGCTTTTGGGATTGTCCAGCGCCCCCACGGGGCAGGATGCGACGCAGTGGCCGCAGCCGTTGCATAGAAACGATATTCCCCGGCGGAACTCGGGACCCCGTTGCGGATCGAGCTGGAGCAGGTCCATCGGGCAAATCGCCGCACATATTCCGTCCTTGTTGCATTTCTCCAAATCCACTTTCAGCATGTTCATGAAACGAGTCCTCCAGCGCCCGAAAAAGCGGCTCGGGCGATTGATGTCAATTGCCGCCCGTGGGGAGCCCCTGCTCCCCACACCCCACACACAGCTGCGCTGCTCATTTTGGCGCTACGGCTGCGGCCGTTGGCCCGCAGCCGAAAGCGCCGAGCGCTCGGCCTGACGCGCTTGCGCGTGAGGCCGAAGCCGAGGGGGCGCGGGGGAAATCATTTCCCCCGCTCTTTTAATGATATCAGAACAGATCCGATTTGAAGAAAGACTCACCCGAGGGAGAACGCGGCGGCGGACTCAAGCGGGCAGGCGTATAGGTATTCGAACTGTCGAAGTAGTCGTCCGGAGCTTCGGCGATGATTTCCTCTCCCGCGGCCCTGGGTTCTGTGCCGGGCGTGGGCAGGCTTCCGGAAAAGGCCGCGTATACCGCGCCCGGTTCATCGGATCGCGTGACCGCGCCGCTGTGCGGGTTGATCTTCGCAAAGATTATCCCCTCTGGAATGGCGAAGGTCTCGATGGGTTTTTCCTTGAGGTACTCTTTCATGAAATATACCCAGATCGGGCATGCGGCCCGGCCCCCGGTTTCTCCCTTGCCGAGCGAGACATTATGGTCGTCGTAGCCCACCCAGACACCCGTGAGCACCGATGGAGTATACCCGATGAACCACGCATCCTTCAGTTCGTTCGTGGTGCCCGTCTTGCCCGCAGTAGGCCTCCCGAGTTCCTTCGCCCTGGCCCCGGTGCCTTCCTGCACCACCGCCTGAAGCAGATCGGTTATGAGATATGCGGTCTGGGGTGCAATGGCGGCTTCCTTCTTAACCTGATGTTCCTCAATCAGGTTGTGATTGCGGTCGAGAACGCGTTCTATCAGATAGGGTTGGACCCGTTCCCCCCTGTCGGCGAAAGCGGAGTAGGCGGTCAGAAGCTCGTTCATCGTAACGCCCGAGGCACCGAGCGCCAGGGACAGCGTCGGTGTGAGCGGTGAATTGATGCCGAGCTGTTTGGCGTAATTTATCGTGTAATTCGGCCCGATGGATTCGAGGAGTTTGACCGTGACGACGTTCCGCGAGTGAATGAGCGCCTTGCGCAGCAGAATCGGCCCCCAGAACTGGCGGTCGTAATTTGCAGGTCTCCACGGTCCTCTTCCGCTGCGGTCCTCGTAGGAAACGGGGGAATCGATCAGGATGGATGCCTCGGTCCAGCCCCTGTCCAGGGCCGCGGAGTAGATGATCGGTTTGAACGAGGAACCCGGCTGCCGCACCGCCTGCGTGCACCTGTTGAACTGGCTCTTTTCGAAGTTCCGTCCGCCCACCATGCAGATTACCCGGCCGTTCAGAGGATTTATGCTCATAAGAGCCCCCTCCATGCTCGGGTCCTGTTCGAGCGCGGCCGTCCAGACTTTCTCATCCTGTCGCTTGAGAAGCTTTATCCTGAGAATATCGCCCGTTCGGAATACCTTTTCCGCCCGCTTCTCGGAAAGATGGGTCCATTGCCATCCCGATTGCGGGATTACAGCCCTTTCGGGGCCGAGGTCGAGAACGCAGGATTTCGCCCTGGCATCGAACTCCTTGATCATTCCGGCCACCACCTTGCCTTCGGTCAGATTCCCGTTCGTATTGACGAGAACGCGGAGGGCCGTGGGCCAGTCATCCTTCGGGACATTCACGTGAAGTCCGCGATACCTCTGGTGCCTTTTGTCGAGTTCACGCAAGCCCTGATCGAGCGCCTTTTCAGCCAGACGCTGCGCCCGCACGTCCAAGGTCGTCTGAATGATCAACCCTTCCTTGTAGAGCATGTCGCGGCCGAAGCGCGCCTCGGCCTGCCTGCGGACTTCCTCGGTGAAATAATCGAGTTCCCTTAAGGTCCAGCGTTTCGGCTTGGCGATCTGAAGCGGGACGGCGAGGGCCTTTCTCGCCTCCTCCACGGAGACGAAATCGGAGTCCACCATTCTTTGCAGCACGTATTGCTGCCGCTCCCTGGCGACGGGGAAATGATGGACCGGGGAAAAACGGCTGGGCGCCTTGGGCAAACCGGCCAGAAGCGAGGCTTCCGCAAGGTCGAGTTCGCTCGCGTGCTTGTCGAAATAGGTCCTCGCGGCGGCTTCCACGCCATAGGCGCCGGCGCCGAAGTAGATCTGGTTCAGGTAGAGATAGAGTATTTCGTTCTTGCTCAGGCTGTGATCGATCCTGTAGGCGAGCAGCGCCTCCTTGATCTTGCGCGTAAAGGTGCGCTCGGGAGTAAGCAGCAGGGATTTCACAACCTGTTGGGTGATGGTGCTCCCGCCCTGGACAATCTCACCCGCCTGGATATTTTTCACCATGGCCCGGAAGATACCGATCAGGTCCACGCCGCTGTGTTCGTAAAAACGGGCATCCTCGGCCGCGATGAAGGCTTTTATCAGGTGAGGCGGCAACTCGCGAAGCGGAACGAGGTACCGTCTTTCGATAAAGAACTCTCCGATCAGTTCCCCGTCCGCGGAGTAGACGCTCGTTACCAGCGGGGGATGGTACGTCTTGAGGGCTTCGCCGCTGGGAAGCGACTGATCGATCTGAATAAAGAACGCAAACACGGCTATGCCTGCCATGAGGCCCAGGCAGAGCAGAACGGAAAAAAGGGTGAAAACAAACCAGCGTAAGGGTTTCTTTTCCGGTTCCCGCCTTTGCGGCGCAGGCTTTTTCATGGCTTATCCCTTTGCCAGTCCTGGTTTTCTAAAGGAAAGACCGACAAATCCCAAGGATCTTTCTTGAAAATCCGGAAGTTTTCTTGCAACTAAAGAAATTATTTTTATCACACCGGGCCTCCAAAAGAAATACCGGCTCCAGAGCGGCCAGCAATAATAGGCTCCTATTTCTCCGGTTTCAACCGAATTTCCTCTCCTGCCTCGAAACCATGCCGTTTTTCGGGAAGGCTTTTGTCGGTTTGCCGCTTGCGCGTCGCCAACGGGACTTTTAAGTTCTCTCAACGATACGCACTCAAAATGCCAAATGTAAGGAAGGTGCAGATGAAGGCTCTCTGTTTTTACCAACACGGCGAATTGGACCGCTTGAAATTCGACGACGTTCCCGACCCTCAAGCCGGTCCCGGCGAAGTTCTCGTTCGAGTGAAGGCGTGCGCTCTCAACCATCTCGATATCTGGGTAATGCGGGGCTGGCCCGGACTCAATCTTCAGCTGCCCCACTGGGGCGGATCGGATATCGCCGGAATTGTCGCCGGAACCGGCCCGGGCGTTGAAGGCTGGGACACGGGCGAACGGGTTGTCATAAATCACGGCCTCAATGCCTATGAAGATGAATTTACGCTCCGAGGCGAACACAGCATGAGCCCCGGGTACGGGATAATAGGCGAGCATACGCGAGGCGGTTTTGCCGAGTGCCTCGTGGTCCCCGCGTCCAATCTCGTGCGGATTCCCGATGGAATAGACTTTGCGAAAGCGGCGGCACCGCTTCTCGTTACCCTCACGGCCTGGAGAATGCTCATCCACAGGGCAAAGCTCAAAGCAGGCGAAACCGTCCTGGTCGTCGGGGCCGGAGGAGGGGTGAACAGCGTTGCCGTCCAGATCGCCAAACTCGCCGGAGCAACGGTATATGTCGTCGCGAGCAATGCCGAAAAAGCGGAAAAGGCGCTCGGCCTGGGAGCCGATTTCGTCATCGACCGCTCAAAGGCGGACTGGGGCGGGGAGGTCCAGCGGCTCACCCGGAAGCGCGGTGTCGACGTTGTTGTGGACAATGTCGGAAAAGCCACCCTCGATACGAGCATGCAGGCGGTGGCCCGGGGCGGGCGAATCGTCATGGTCGGCAATACCAGCGGGCCCCTCGCGGAAATAGACATCCGGCGCATTTTCGGCAAACAGATAAGTATCATCGGCAGCACGATGGGCAATAAACAGGATTTCCACGATATCACGCGAATGCTCTGGGACGGCAGGATATCCACGATGATCGACTCGGTGCTTCCGCTCCGCGAAGGCAGGCGAGGATTTGAAATGATGGCTCGGGGAGATCTGTTCGGAAAAATCGTGCTCGTACCCTGAATTCGGGCGCCGGGCGGATCGCCGGATTCCGTTATGGCCCGCCGCGAAGCGGGGTCGGGCTGCCCCCCGCCCGGCGGGCTTCAACTATGGGCTTCTTGAGGTTTTCCTTATCGCGAGGGAATCCTCATGACGCGCCGTTTTCTTCCCGTTGCGCGTCCAGGTAGGCATTCAACGCCGACTCGGAAAACTGCATGAACCGCGCGAAGTATTCCTCCGTGTAGCCGTGCACGAACGATTCCCCTTCGGAACTGATTGCCGTATACGTGTATGTCACGTCTGCCGAGGTTCCTCCGTGACCGTCCGCCGAAAGGGCAATGACGAACCTCCCGACGGTGAATCCGGGGGTGACCTTGACAATCTCCATCCTCCAGCGACTTGCGTCAAAGGAAGTGATGATCCAGATCGAATCGGGCTTTTCCTCGCCGGTTGTAAAAATGCAGCCGCTTTCGGCAAACCCTGTGCTGGTATATACCGCCAGAGGATCCCACCCTTGCGCCCATTCCTTTTCGCGCACCGGGCACAGAAGCGGGAAGATTTCTTCCGGTGTTCCGCGAAGCTTCTGTATATAATTTCTCTCCACCCTTACGGGTACGCTAATCTGCATGGTTGTTTCGCTCCTTGGCATGTTTTATGATATGCTGCGATAAAGCCCCCATTACATGATAAAGGAAAAAGACGGTTTTTGATGTGCATTGGCGTTCAAGTTGATACCTCTCAGGACACCAAAGAGCGGGGGAATGATTCCCCCGCACCCCCGACAGCGCCAAAATGAGCCGCGTAGCGGCGTGGGGGTGTGGGGGGCGCAGTTCCCCACGCTTTTCAAAAGCGTTCTTTGGCATATTCTTGAACGCAAATGCGTATGACTGGACCGGATCTCGGGAATACTTCTTATCCGGGAGCAGGATTATTATATCCCGCCTCCGGGAATGTATTTGCCTGAGAATCATGTCCAAAGTCACATGAATATCCCAGATCCACCGTTTTGAAGCCCGCTTCGTTGTAAGATAGCCCTTAAATGCTTTTCAACCATTCACTCAAACCTTGGAGGGATATCGTGAAACTCAAGCTTTCAATGCTGATGGTAGCTGCGTTTGTCCTGGTTCTGTCCGGTGCGGCTTCAGGACAGGATACCGTCAAATCGGAAAAAGCCGTAAAAAAGACCAAATGCCAGCAGAAATTCGAATCTCTTGACAAGGCCGGCGCCGGGTCCATCACGCTCGAAGACTACATGGCAAACGGCGGTTGCAAAAGATGCAGCAAGAAAAAGGCGGAGAAGCATTTCAGCGCCCGTGACAAAAACGGGGACGGCAAAATTATTCTTGATGAATATTGTCCCAAAAAGGTCAGGAAGGCAAAATCGGCCAAGCCGGCCGAATGACCGGAAATGACGGCGCGGGCGCTATCCGTTTGAGGGCGGGAGCTGCCCGCCTTCAGACGCTCATATAGCCGACGTGCGTCCCTTCTTCCCCTTCGCGCACCTTGAAGTAATCGAAAAGCTTTGAGAAGTCTATTCCACCCGGCTTCTGGTTTCTGTACTCTTCGCTGCGCCTTACGCCATCCTGAAGATGCAGCGACTTGATGCCGTGCCTGATCGAAAGCGACGCCTCGATAAACGCGGCCAACTTGTCGCACGCCCGGATGATCTCGCCGTCGACCGGTGAGAAACGGTCCTCGTTATAGAGCTCCATCATATCGGTGCCGGGGATTCCGGTCCTTGGGGTTCCGCCGTCCAGGATTCTGTTCGAGAATTCATCCTGGATGAAATACGTCACTTCGTCCCGCATGGGAGGCGGGAGCAGAGGGAGGATGCGCTCCTCGAACTGCATTTTTTCGTATGATTTTATGATCTCGTCCAGCCCCTTGACCAGCGATTTCACCGGGGAGACGATGTCGCGGGTAAGCACCTCGGGAAGGTCGTGAAAAAGCCCGCTGAAGAAGTTGTTGTGGATGCGCTTGCGGCAGGCCCCGATTTCGATGGAACCGAAATAGGACATCATTGCAACGATCAACATGTGGCCGAGCACGGAGGTTTTCGGCACGCGAGGCGAGTGCGCCCACCTTTGTTGAAAGCGCAGCTGACCGCACAGGTCGATGAAACCGAAGGATTTTTTCCTCAGAGCAAGCTTTTGCACGCCTATGAGATCGTAGTGATCTTCGATCTGGTACTCGATTTCCTCTTTTACCTTGTCGATGCCGTAGATGAAGGGAGCGGTGTTGTAGATGATCTGAAATTCCCAGTTGGTCGCCAGGTAATGAGCAGCCTTCAGGATCCTTTTTTCAAACCGGGCATAGGAGCTGTCGAAAAGATACTTCCTGAACTTTTCGCTGAAATCCCCCTTGATGCCCGCGATGTCCCGTTCCATTTCATGGAGAACGTGCTCGTTGATCTCCCGGCCCTTCTGGCTCATAAGCTTATGGAATACCGGCGCTTTGATGTCGGTGAGGATCACGCGCGGAAAAAATTCGAATATCCCGCCCTCTATGAGCTTCAGCCAGTCGATTTCGGCCTGCCGTTCGGTTTCTTCCAGCTTTCCCAGCACGTAGGCCAGAATCATCTTATGGGCCTGTTTATCGAGTTCGGTAAATTCGACCGGCCGAACGTGATCGTTCCACCTTTGGATGCTTGCAGCTTCATAGAGCCTGTCAAGCAAACCCTTCGTCATCATGAGGATGTCCTTCCTGGACCGCAAGATCCGCCGCCCTGCGGATCTTATGGGAAATGGCCCCTTCCGGCAAGCGAGCGCGGGTCGTTTCCGCCGGAGTCGAGCTGAGAAATCGTGGCCCTTCTTATAGCACTGAAACGAAATCATTGAAACTTTGGAAAGCCCCGCGCGGAAAAAGCCGGTGCGGGCTGGAACAATACGCATTTGCGTTCGGGCATGTACCGATTTTTCCGCCTTTCATGTTTCGGGAAAATGCCTTAACATTCCTGAACCGGCGGGAGACTCCCGCCAGCATGACCGTCCTCACTTTCAACTCCAGGAGCTATCATTGAAGTCGAGAAAGAGCGGCGTACTGCTTCACATCAGCTCGCTTCCCTCCGATTTTGGCATCGGCGACATGGGGAAGGGCGCATACGTTTTCGCCGATTTCCTGGCCTCAGCGGAACAATCCGTCTGGCAGTTGCTCCCGATCAACCCCATTTCGGCCGCCAGCGGAAACTCTCCCTACTCGAGCTTTTCCGCCTTCGCGGGCAATCCGCTCCTGATAGGCCCCGACCTGATGGTACAGGACGGGTATGTCTCCTGGAACGATCTCGTGCGAGCCCCCGCCTTCGAGTCCGCGCGCACCGACTACGATCGCGCGTCGGTGTTCAAGCACCATATCCTGGATATCGCCTACGAAAGATTCCTGCACACGCCCGACCCGGAGTGCCGGTATGAAGCTTTCGCAAAGGATAATGCTCATTGGCTGGACGACTACGCGATGTTTGTGTGCCTCAAGGAACACTTCGGGGGCGCGCCGTGGAACGAATGGCCAAAGGATATCCGCGACAGGGACCCCTCCGTCCTGAATGCCTGGGGACGAAAACTGGCCGACAGGATCAGCCGGGAAAAATTCTGCCAGTTTCTCTTCTTCCGCCAGTGGTTTGGGCTCAAGGCCTACTGCAACAGGAAAAAGATCGAAATCATCGGCGATATACCCATATACGTGAGTTACGACAGCGCCGATGTATGGGCCAATCCGCAGTATTTCAAGCTCGACGAGGATAAAAAGCCTTCCCTCGTGGCAGGGGTCCCGCCGGACTACTTCAGCGAAACCGGCCAGTTGTGGGGAAATCCCGTCTACTGCTGGAACCGGCTGAAGGAGACCTCCTATTCCTGGTGGCTCGACCGCATGGAGCACAATCTGCGACTCTTCGACAGGGTCCGTCTGGATCATTTCAGGGGGTTTGTCGCGTATTGGGAAGTGCCCGTAACCGAGAAAACGGCGGTGAACGGCAAATGGGTCGAGGCCCCGGCCAACGAGTTTTTCAGCACTCTGCTCAGGCGTTTCCCGACGCTGCCCATCATTGCCGAAGACCTCGGGGTCATCACACCGGACGTGAAGGAAGTCATGACGACTTTCGATATGCCGGGCATGAAGCTGCTTCTCTTTGCCTTCGGGGGAGACACCGCCACCAACCCCTACATACCGCACAACCACGTCGCAAACTCGATCGCATACACCGGGACGCACGACAACAATACCGTTAAAGGCTGGTATGTAAACGACGCCAGCGATTCGGAGAGGAAAAATGTGACGTCCTATTATGGCCGCGCGGTGGAGGCGGACGACGTGGCATGGCTGCTTATCCGCTCCGTCATGATGTCGGTTGCCG
>JAJFVB010000121.1 GCA_021372055.1 Desulfobacteraceae bacterium
GGTTCAACCGCAAAGACCTTATTTTCAGGGCCGGAGGCTACCCAGAGCGTATCGTCCCCAAGGCACAGTCCGCTTACCTCACCAGCCGCTTTGAACGAGGAAGAGATTCCCGCAGAGCCGATATCAAAGCGTGATACCATGCCCCCGTCTTCAGCCAGCCACAATGTGTCCCTGCCTGAAGAGATGAACCGCACTGCCTTGGACAGGGCGATCGTCGTCGCTTTATTTGTGGCCGGATCGATTTTGATCAGTTGTTTAAAAGAGGGATTCAGCACCCAGACATTTCCTCCCGCGACCACGGTCGAACCTGGATTGCCGGTCACATGAATCTTGGCCGCGATACTATCCGAACCGGGGTCCACCCTCGTCACGAGGAAATCAACACTTGGAACCCACACGGCATTTTCAGAGTAAGCCAAGCCGGTAAGTACGCTGTTGGTGATATGGATTCTGGAGACAATTTTGTTTGAAGCGGGATCGATACGCGTGAGAATCCCTTCCGTATTGCTGATCACCCAAACCGAGCCTCCAGCCGTCAGGATGGATGTTGGAGCTTTATCAACGGAAATCGCCGCTTCAACTCGCATTGATTTCGGATTGATCTTCAGGACCTTATCGTAAGAAAAATCGGTGACCCAAACGGCGCCCTCCCCGGCCGCAATGCCCCTGGGGGCGCCATCGAGCGTGATCTTATGGGTGATTCTGCGTGCGGCAGGATCGATCCTAAAAAGTTTCGCATCAACAAGGGACCTGTTGATCGCCCAAACCGCTTTGCCTGATCCGTTGGTGGAGGCGGACCGGGAATCCGCAATGCTGGAATGCGACTGATCGTCGGCGTGCCGATCATCCGAACGACTGCAGGCGGTTGCGAAGATCAGGACGATACAACAAAGCAATGCAAGCCGTGATGCGGCGCGTCTGGAAAATTCGATCATTGCCGTTGCCTCTCGCAGCCCGTTCTCTATTGGGGCACCAATTCCACTCGCCGGTTCTTGGCCCTGCCTTCATCTGTCGTATTTACGGCAACCGGGGCCAGATAAGCCACACCGTTGGGGGTCAGCCGGCCGGCCGCAATGCCGTATCCCTTTGTGAGCGCCGCGACAACGGCATCAGCCCGTCGCTTCGACAGGGACAAATTGTGCTCATAGCCGCCAACGTTGTCGGTATGGCCGACCACGTGCAATTTGAGGTTGGGCTCTTTTTTCAGGAGTATGCCGATCTCGTCCAGCGCGGGTTTCGACTCGGGTTTTATGTCCGCCTTGTTGGTATCGAAGAAAATGCCATAAAGGGCGACCCGCCCGGACGACGCTATTGTCTTGGACATCTCATCGGCACTCACTACAACCATGTTTTGGGTCATGGGACGTACTTCTATGATATCAACAGCCACGTAGGCACCCTGCCTCGCCTTATAGGTTGCGTCATCACCGGCCCATTCCACTGCGATCAGGGACACGTAAACATCGCCCTGCGGCCGTTCGAGCTTTGCGCTGGTGACTCGGATACTCTTTTCGTTCGCAGCAAAGAAAATATAGGCGCTACGATTCGTCTTGATCGGGATGCTCCCGAATGGAGAGAGGAAGTTATTCCAGGTCGTTGCATTCGCATCCTGCGTGGAATCATAGAGGATCTGAAATCCTTGAGCCTTGAGCTCATTTTGATAGTTCCTAATCAATTCCGTAGAGCTCGCCTCGCCCCGAGCCTCATACCATATCCGTGTCCGAGCCCCCTCCAGCTTCAATGGCGGTTCGGCAAACTCACGCTTCGTTGTTTCGAGATTGTAGCGCTTAAAAGTCGACGTTTGCAGCTCATACTCATCGAAACGCTTCAAATCATATCCAACTATCTCCGAACCCGCGAAGCGTTTGAGCAAAGGATTGTCCTTCGAACCAGGCAAATCCGCGCCCATGGCCGCAGTGCATACAAAAGTCAGGATAAGAACAGGGACGATCCACAAGACCGTCATTCTTGCAGGACGAAAGCAGGATTCGGTTCGCATTCCAGATTGTCCTCCTCAATTGTTCGAAGAACCGGCATGAATTTGCCAATATATTGCTATCCAGGCTAGCAGAATTGATAAGCTAAATGAAGCCCCAAAAGACCTGTCTAAGACAATGCAGGAGCAGGACTCCATGCCGCGAATGCAAAATGTTCGAGTTGAGCTTGGTTCCGGCGGACCTCGGGACGGGATATTTCGAGCGGTTGAAGCGCCAGGGCGGCACGACGGTTCTCAGGCGGGCATCCCGCGGGAAATCGCGATTGACAGGAGTCCCCATTTGTGGTGTACGGTCAACTTATCTTATCTCGGATGCAACAAGTCTCAGTGATTTCCGGAACACCTGGAGCCATCCAGACACGAGGAGGAGTCTTATGCGAAGGGTTCTTACGGTCAGTACCATGGTCCTTCTTGGCTTGCTGCTTGTGGCGTCGTTTTCCTCGAGTCACGCCCAAACCATCAAGATTGGCTTTAACATCGAGCTCAGCGGGGACATTGAAATGGTTGGCGAGAGCTCGAAGTCTGCCGCCGAAATACTGAAGGAGAGTGTAAATGCCGGCGGCGGGATCAAGGTGGGGAACAAGACTTACAAGCTCGCCTTTCTCTACGAAGACAATATGTCCACGGTGACCCCGAAAAGGCCTGCCGCATTGACTCTAATCATCGAGGATAAGGTGCTCGCAATCATAGGACCAAATGCGAGCAAACTGGCCATTCCCGCAGCTGAACTCTCCAACGCTCTCAAAACTCCGATGATATCTCCCTGGTCGACCAATCCAAAGACCACGGAGGGGCGCCCTTACGTTTTCCGGGCCTCATTCCTCGATCCTTTTCAGGGGAAGGTCGCCGCCAGGTTTGTAGCGGAGGAGCTCGGGGCCAAAAAGGCTGCCGTGCTCTATGACAACACCAACGACTATTCCAATGACCCCGCCACGTACTTCAAGACGGCCTTTGAAAACATCAACGGACCGGGATCGGTCGTTGCCTTTGAATCCTTCAAGACCGGGGACAGGGATTTCAGCGCTCAGATCACCAGGATCGTCAATTCGGGAGCAGATGTTCTGTTCACGCCGCAATACTACAACGAAGTTCCCCTGATCGTGAAGCAGGCGCAAAAACTTGGCTGGAAGAAGCCGATCATGGGCAGCGACAGTTGGGGCTCGGCTCAACTGATGTTTCTTTGCGGCGATTCCTGCAAGGGCTATTTCTTCACAACCCACTTTGTCGCTGCGGGAGCCAAGGGAGCCGCCAAGAAATTCGTCGACCAGTACTACGCCAAATATGGATACAACCCGGACGAGGTGGCGGCGCTTACCTGGGATTCCATCCGGCTGCTGCTCCAGGCGATTCAAAACACCGGAGGCTTGAGCGGAGATCTTGAACAAGACCGCAATGCCGTTAAGGATCAGCTGGCCAAGATCAGGGAATTCGAGGGGATTACAGGGCAGATGGCTTTCCTGTCCGTCCACGGCGACCCCGCCAAATGTGCCGCCATCGTCAAGATCGACCCGAACGGTGAGTTCGAGCTGTACAAGCGGGCCTGTCCGTAAGGCACACCGCACCAGGCTGGCGATATAAAATTGCCTTCGCGCAGGCCTGCCAAAGAACGCTTTTGAAAAGCGTGGTGAGCTGCGCCCCCCACACCCCCACGCCGCTTCGCGGCTCATTTTGGCGCTGCGGCCACACGCTTGCGCGTGTGGCCGATACTTGCGGGGGTGCGGGGGAATCATTCCCCCGCTCTTTGGTGCCCTGAGAGGTATCATCAACTGGAACGCCCGCCGCCAATCCATCCATAAAGTGTAACGTCCGTGGCGGCTATTGTCATTTTAGAGCGGTCAAGTTGCACAAAATTTACTCTTGACTACATCCGCGAGAGGTGCTAGGCGAAAGTTATAAAAAAGCGATTCCCTATCACCTCAACCTACCTTTGGGCGGGACCGGACAAGAAACATACAAACGAATAATCGTCGCCTGGCGCAGTGCCGCTTAGGTCA
Organism: Desulfobacteraceae bacterium; assembly: GCA_021372055.1. Taxonomy (GTDB): domain Bacteria; phylum Desulfobacterota; class Syntrophobacteria; order Syntrophobacterales; family Syntrophobacteraceae; genus SbD1. The sequence goes on from JAJFVB010000121.1 coordinate 3,991, forward strand.
TGGGCATGAGGAATCGAACGCACTGGCCGGACACCGAATCCTCGTTCGACTTAACAAAGAAAGGGCCCGACATGTTAATGACCCTCCAATTGGTCATCATTCTCATCTGCCTTTTCTATGGTGCGCGCAAGGGAGGTTTGGCACTCGGACTGCTAGGCGGCATCGGCATCGTTTTGATGGTGTTCGTGTTTCACCTGACGCCCGGCAAGCCGCCGGTCGACGTAATTTTGACGATCGTCGCCGTGGTCGCCGCTTCGGCTGCGCTGCAGGCCTCCGGCGGCTTGGAAGTACTGCTGCAACTGGCCGAGAAACTACTGAGGCGAAACCCGAAGTATGTTTCGATCCTGGCACCGTTCACCACCTGCTTCCTCACCATGCTGTGCGGTACCGGGCACGTCGTCTACACGATGCTGCCGATCATCTATGACGTCGCCATCAATAACAACATCCGTCCCGAGCGTCCGATGGCCGCCGCATCGATTGGCGCCCAGATGGGCATAATCGCAAGCCCGGTGTCCGTGGCGGTTGTCTCGCTGGCCGCATTCCTGGCCAAGGCTCCAGCCGGCAGCACCGTAATCGACTTCGTGACGCTGATCTCGGTCAGCATTCCGTCGACGCTGGTCGGGGTGCTGATGATCGGCATCTTCAGCTGGTTCCGCGGGAAAGACCTCGACAAGGACGAGGCTTTCCAGGAGCTGATCTCCAACCCGGAAAACCGCGAGTACGTCTACGGCGAAAAGGCAACGCTTCTGGACAAGAAGCTCGAAACGAGGCAATGGACGGCAATGTGGATCTTCGTCGCGGCGATTGCGGTCGTGGCGGTGCTGGGGGCCTTCGTCCAACTGCGGCCGGTGCTCGGCGGCAAGCCGCTCAACATGGTTCTGACGATTCAGATGTTCATGCTGATGGCGGGGGCGCTGATCATCATCTTCACCAAGACCAACGCCGCGGCGATCGGTAAGAGCGAAGTGTTCCGCGCCGGCATGATTGCGGTGGTCGCGGTGTTCGGGGTCGCATGGATGGCGGATACGGTGTTCGAGGCCAACCTGCCGGCGATAAAGGCGGCGCTGGCCGAACTCGTGAAGACACAGCCATGGACCTACGCAGTGGCACTGCTCATCGTCTCCAAACTCGTTAACTCCCAGGCGGCCGCGATCAGCGCCATGGTGCCGGTCGCTCTGTCGATCGGCGTGGCGCCGGGGTATGTCGTCGCATTTGCCGCCGCGTGCTACGGTTATTACATCCTGCCGACCTATCCATCCGACCTGGCGGCAATCCAGTTCGACCGCTCGGGAACGACCCGGATCGGCAAGTACGTCATCAACCACAGCTTCATCCTGCCCGGTCTGATCGGCGTGATCACGTCCTGCATCGTCGGTTTCATACTCGCGACAATGCGCGGACTGATCTAGCGCCAAATTGCCGCACCCCCGGCGTCAGCCTTCGGCCAGCGTATCGGCATGAGTACTTTTCGCCTGCTCATGCAATAGCCGCCGGATGAATCTCATTTTGTTACACTCGATGCAAGTCGTTCTTCCGGCTTTTCTCCAGGAACTTGAGCCCATACGGACACACGGCTGAGCAGATTCCACAGACGTGCCCCTGGTTGAACCGATGCCAGTGCTCCTTTTTCCATCTGTCACATGCGTGCGCATCCAGGATATCCTCACGAGGGATTCCCGGATACCACGCAGCTCCTTTCAACGCCTTGGCCGGGCAGGCTTCGACACAACGAGCGCAGCGCCCGCAAAAGCCCCGATCCATGGACGGCCCACAGGGAAGCACCATGTCCGTGAAAACTGTTCCCAATCGAACCCACGACCCGAAGGCACGCGTGATAAGCTGGCAGTGGCGTCCAATCCAACCTAAACCGGCCCGTGTGGCCGCGGTCTTGTGAGGGAACTCTCCGCCGATTTTAACGGTGTCGGTACGAACCGAAGCCGCAAGCGGTCCGGCCCCATATCCCCTGCTTCGGATCTCGGTCGCGAGATCTCCCGACAGCCTGTTGATCATGGCATTCACCCTGGTGTAGCTGTCGGCATATGACTGGTTGGGACCGTTTTGGATAGAGACCATAATTTGAGGGTCCATCGGAACAGCCCATGAAATGGCGCAAGGGAATGCCTGCCCTCTTTCATCTCGCGGTGTGGAAAAATTCCCGAGGTCTGCTGCGCCCCAGAGGACTATCCCACGCGCTTGCATCCATTCGATCAGCCAGGAAGGAAAATAAGTTGACGGCAGTGACAACGAAACCTCCTTGTCATCTATAGCTTAACTGACCAGCATGTCTCAGTATTTCGCCCCAAACGGATGATTCCCGGATTGACCTGTAATGCTTTTTATTGTAATCCCAGCGGTGTGAGATGAAAATATTCGATATCGGCATCACGATTCTCCATTTACTGCAGTATTCAATCCGCTGTCGCAGGAAAAACAGACCGGGATGGTAGATTTTCCCGGCGCCTTCTCTTAGATTTACCGAATGCAGCGGAAAAACATCATGTATTCCAAGTGACGAACCTCTTTTTTGGTCACCATTTTCTTGTTTGTCTCATGTGATTTGTACCGATCGGACCCGTCCAGGTTAAAGCCGAGCATTTCGAGGCTTCAGCCAAGGCAATATGGCTGGCTATGATCATTCAGCTTAACACATGTTTTGGAGATGCATATGAATGAAACTGCTCTTTCCAAATTTGATGAACTCCATGTAATTTCGGATCTACACATGGGAGGTCGGCCGGGATTCCAGATTCTTCGAGAGGGAAAGCGCCTCGCGAACTATATCCGCTGGGTCGGCCGGCAGCGAGCAGATGGACAGGTCGGGTTGGTGCTAAACGGCGACATTATCGATTCCCTCGCCGAGGACATTGTTGGCTACGTTGCCGCCGACCAGGCTGAATCCATGATGACGCGCATCTTCAACGACCAGTCCTATATCCCCGTTTGGGATGCGTTAAGTGAATTTGTTTCCCAAACCGGCCGCCGGCTTGTCATGATCATGGGAAACCACGATATTGAACTGGCACTCTCCGCCGTACAGCGGATGATTGAAATGCGCCTTGCAGGCAGTGACGCCGCCGCTCGAGGAAGAATCCTTTTTTCTGCCGAAGGCGCAGGATACTCGTGTCTAGTCGGTCCGGCGCGGGTTTTTTGCACCCATGGCAACGAAAAGGACAGCTGGAATTGTGTGGACTACGGCGCGCTTTTCGATCTCGCCCGCAAACAGAATGCAGGCATTCCATTTGATCCGGGCACTTGGCATCCCAACGCCGGCACCAGGCTGGTGAAAGATATCATGAATGATATCAAGCGCAAATACGCATGGATCGATCTTCTGAAGCCGGAAACGAAAGCGACCGTCGGCGTTCTTGTAGTACTGGATCCGGAGCAGATCGGCAAGATCTCCAGGGGCATTCCGATACTCTGGGATAAGATCCGCGGCTCATTGAGATTGCAGGGTTTGCTGGGTGCGGATGAAAGCAGCGTAACGGACCCGGCGGCAGTGCAGAGCATAGCGCTGGACCAGTTGCTCGGCCCGAATCTGCTCGAAAGTGTCGGAAGCGGGCATTCCACGCCTGTGCGCGATACCGATGAAATGCTGCTCGAGGCAGAGGCCAGCCTTGGCAAGCCCCGCGTTACGGGACTGCACGGAGAACAAACCCTGGGCTGGGGACAACTCGTCTGGGATCGGCTCACCGGCGTCGATAGGCCCGAAGCTCTCAGGCGGGCACTCAAGGATTGGCTGCAAGATGACAGGACCTTTGAGATCGCGGAACGCGACACGATGTTCCAAACCATCACGTCTCAAGTTGGTGCCGGGGTTGATTTTATCGTAACCGGCCATACCCATCTGGAGCGAGCGATAAAGCTGAATGCGGGGCGGTGTTACTTTAACTGCGGCACATGGATCAGGCTTTTCCGTTTTACCGATGCCATACTTGACACCCCCGAGCAGTTCGGAAAGATCTTCGACGTGCTCATGGACGGGTCCATGCAGGCCATCGACGGAGCCGAGGTGGAACCGGGGCTGCCGCTTTTGATGAATCGCACCAGCGCTGTTGCCATAAAGACGGAAGGCAGCGCGGTCGTGGGCGAGCTTGTTCATGTGGAAGGCGATGACCCTGTTTCACGAAAGGTTGTCTCGGAGATCAGGAGGTCATGACATGTCGGAAATCGGCAATATCAAACTTGAACTGTTACGACCCGGGCCTGCTCACAATCAGCTTCTCTCACCGTTGACAACCTACATCGCACTTGTCGGAAATGAAGGACCCGTAACCGTACACTTTCCTTTCGAGCACCGGCAACTCCTCAATCGTTTGGAACAAATGCGCTATTTCACTCCTTCCGGGCCTGTTCCACCTTCACAACGCGAGAGCGAGGTCCGGAATATCGGAGAACTGCTCGGGGACGTACTCGGCAATGTCCCGGCACTGCTGTCTGAAATTGGAAAAGCAAAAGCCGGGGGGAAAGGCCTTGTCCATCTACGCCTTTCCTTGTCGGCATTTGAACTCGCGCTCGTGCCCTTTGAGTTCGTTATCGCGCCGGAAGGTTTCCCCGGATCCGGGTCCCCCCTCTTTCTTCAATCCCTCACTCCGATCACTCTCACCCGTGAAGTCCGTCGCGGCCGTCCGCTGCCGGTTCAATGGAACCGGGCGCCCAGGATCCTTTTTGCTTTCGCCTGCCCGCAGGGCCTGGCCCCCGTGCCTGCCCAGGACCACCTTAACGCACTCCGGCGGGCCGTGGAACCGTGGGTGAAATGGAAAGCCAATCCCATGGATCGCCTTGGGGAAGTGAAGTCGCTCATAACTGTTTTGCCGAATGCGACGCTCGAAAAGATCCGCGAGGCATGCGAGGGGGGATTCACCCACGTTCATATTCTCGCCCACGGGGCTCCTTTCGAGATTGCCGGTGACCGCCGCTACGGTGTCGTACTGTGCAGCGAGAACAGCACTTCGGGAATGGATGTTGTCGATGGCGAGCGTCTGGCCATCGCTCTGACCGCGAAAGGCCCGGAGGGGGCGCCCCGGAACCGTCCGACGTTTTTGAGCCTCGCCACCTGCGATGCGGGCAATACCGGGTCTGTTCTCACACCGGGGGGCAGCATTGCGCACGAACTGCACGCAGCCGGGATTCCGTGGGTGATCGCATCCCAATTTCCACTTACAATGCATGCTTCTTCGATAGCCGCGGAAGTGCTCTATAGTCAGCTGTTAAGAGGTGATGATCCCCGCTCGGTGCTCTATGAAGTGCGCCAGCGCCTGCGGACCGGTTCCGCCGGAACCCATGACTGGGCCGGCATTGTGGCGTACGCATCGGTGCCCTGGGACTTCGAGCGGCAGGTCGAAGCTTTCAGAAACCGCCAAAGGCGCACCTGCCTTGACTTACAGTTCGACAAAGCAGAGCAGGAGGAGTTCGACGGAATTGAATCCTTGTATCAGACCATACGCCGGGACTTGACGGCATGGGTTGGTTCACTCCCGCCTTCGGCGTCGCATAAGGAGCTGTCCGAACGGCTCGGCATGTGCGGCGCCAGTGAGAAACGCATGGGGATTCTCTTCGATAGGAACAATGATATCGATAGAGCCAGGGTTGCATATACCGCGGCTCTGGAGCACTATGGAAAAGCCCTGGAAGCGGATCCTCTCAACCACTGGGTCACGGCTCAGTTTCTGTCAATCCGTGCAGTCCTTGCGGTAAAAGAGGGCGTAAGACAAGAGGTTATCGATTCACTCCGGCTGAAATACGGCGACTGGTGGGTCGCTGCGCGACAAATTGCCAGATGGCAACTGAGAAGTGCAAGCAAGGACGAAAGGGCCTGGGCTTTGGGCACCCTGGCCGAACTGGAGATGCTTGGCGTCATTTATGGAACCGGGTTTGACAAGCAGAAGGCCATGGGTCAAATTGAACAATACTGCACAGCGCTCTGCGAAAACGCCGGCAATGGATCGTTTCCCGTTTTTTCGACACGCCGCCAGTTCGAGCGTTACCTGGACCCCTGGAATTGGGGGGAGTGGAAAGATCTGGCAAGCGCTGCGGTGAGCGCCCTCGGGGAAGCGAAATGCTGGACGGGAGGCCCGTACCTCGGGCCCGGCGGAACAGAGGCTTAGGGCTTGTCCGTAAATAGGCCTTTAGGGATTCGCGCCGGATTTTGAGTCTGATTTGGCTGCAACGATTGAGCAAAACCGCAGGTGTAGTTGGGCTACGTCGAGGATTTTGCGATTGAGGAACGGTCGAAGCAGGCAAAAAGCCGGATGCAAGCGCAAAGGTTTTCTTTACGGACAAGTCCTTAATACCAAATTGCGTTCAGGTTGATACCTCTCGGGACACCAAAGAGCGGGGGAACGAATCCCATGGACAAACCACTCTGCTTCGTCCTCATGCCGTTTGGGGAAAAGCCCTATGGTGGCGGAACGGTCGATTTCGATGCCGTCTACAAAGACATCATTGCACCCGCTATTGCAAAAGCGGGGTTGCATCCCCTCCGCGCCGATGAAGAAATGACCGGAGGAATTATTCATAAGCCTATGTTTGAGCGGTTGATCCTCTGCGAATACGCAATAGCCGATCTCACCACCGCCAATGCGAATGTCTTCTACGAATTGGGTGTCCGGCACGCAGTGCGCCCGTGGAGCACGGTGTTGATTTTTGCCGAGGGAGGACGTCTGCCGTTTGACGTTTCGTCCCTGCGGGCAATGCCCTATGCACTGTCACCCGGAGGAAAACCGGCCAACGTTGACGAAGCCGGGGGGAAACTGGTCGCATTGCTCAAAGAAGCCCGGAATGCTTCCGTGGACAGTCCAATTTTTCAGTTGGTCGAGGGATTTCCGGAGCTCGATCACACCAAGACCGATGTTTTCCGCGATCGCGTGAAGTACTCTGCTCAAATCAAGGAAAAGTTGGAGCATGCCCGCCGTGAGGGCCTGGAATCGATTCGGGAAGTCCATCGGGGACTTGGCAAAATAGAGGATTGTGAAGCCGGTGTCGTGATGGATCTTTTCCTCTCCTATCGTGCCGTCAAAGCGTGGGAAGACATGATCGGCCTTGTTCCGGTCATGTCGCTCCCGTTGGCCGCCACCGTCATGGTTCAAGAGCAACTTGCCCTGGCGCTGAACCGGGCCGGGAAAGGCGAAGCGGCGGAGAAGGTTCTTGTCGATCTCCTGTCGAAGCGTGGCCCGAGTAGTGAAACCTATGGGATTTTGGGCAGGATATACAAAGACAGGTGGGAAGAAGCATTTGGAAAGGGTGACAACTTCACCGCAAGCGGACTGCTCGACAAGGCAATTGATACCTACCTGAAAGGATTTGAAGCCGATTGGCGTGATGCTTACCCCGGGATCAATGCGGTGACGCTGATGGAAATTAGAGAGCCTAAAGATCACAGGATCGAGCAAATCCTGCCCGTTGTCGTGTATTCCGTGGAACGACGCATTGCCGCCGGCGCCCCTGACTACTGGGACTACGCCACACTACTTGAGCTTGCTGTAATCGCCAAGAATCAGAAAAATGCTTTCGGCTTCCTCTGCAAAGCCCTGGCCTCGGTGCGGGAGCCTTGGGAACCGGAAACAACGGCAAGGAACCTGCGTTTGATCAGGCAAATTCGAGACAAACGTGCTGAAGCTCTTCCATGGGCGAAACAGATCGAGGATGAGCTCGAACGCAAGCAAAGCGCCCTGCGTGTTCGCGAATGAGCCCGCGTAGCGGCGTGGGCGTGCGGGGGCCGCAGCTCCCCCCACGCTTTTCAATTCAATTTCGATGCCGGACGGCAATGCTCCCGGAGGCATCATGCGCCGCGGCCGGAAGGTCGGGGCACGTTTCTTCGCGAGGAATATCGTCTCCAACGTATCGTCTCCACTCGTCCGTGGAAAGATTGCGGCGCATGGCGCCACAGGCGGAATCCAACAGCTGACCGGACTCGATCCGCCACAGGTGCACCTGTCCCTTTGCATCCCCGGCCACCACGGTTCGCCCATCCCTGCTCAGATCGATCGACTGCACCTCGGAGTCGGGCCCCTCGAGGGTAAGCTTCGGGCTGGAATCGATCCGGGGCGCCACGCCCTCCGTTTCCCGAATTCGCCACATCCTGATCTTCCCGTCGTTGCCCGCACTTGCGAAGGTATTTCGATCGCATCCCAATGGATTTTCCGATGCGTCGAAAGCGGAATCGTCGCAAAACACCAGGGCTGTAACCCCCATCGTGTGTGCTGAAAATTCCGAGGATTCTTCCCACGAATCCCCGGTTTTCATGGGCCCGGCCGGAATTCCGCCCATCTTCCCGTTGTCGCCCCCATAGACGAGTATGGCTCCGTCGGGGCTCCAGGCAAGGGCCCGGACCGGCCCGCGCTTCTTCCATCCGCGAGCTTTCAACTGATTGGCGGAGACACGGCCCTCCGCATCCAGGTTGAGCCGCCAGATCTCAAGGCCGCCGTCCTCCGCGCCCAATGCGATCAGAGGCTCGGTGGGATGAAAGGCCGCGGCCCTTATCCAGCCGGATTCCGCCCTTGGCAGGCGCTGGGGGGAATTTGCGAGCGGCCTGGCGGATCCTCCTCCAAACGGCCAGATCCACACCGCACCCATATAGTCCGAAGCGGCGAGCAACTCTCTGCCCTGGGTCCAGGGGCCCTTGGACCAGGAGACACTCCACAGCCCTTTCGATTGCTTGACCGACATTGGCGCGGGCGTGCTCATCTTCCAGTCACCGGTGCCGTCCGGGTCCTGGAACAGCCAGACCGCATTTTTGTCCTTGGACTGCGAGGCCCGGCATCCTCCGGCATGAACCTTGTCGGTTTGAACGGCGAGGGCCAGCCTGCGCGCATCCCGGTCGAGGGACATGGCCCTGAAGCTTCCGTCGAAACAGGGCCACTCGTCGGTGCGCTTCAGGTTCAGGTCCCGGTCCATTTCCATGAATGCAAGGAAACCGGAACCGCCGGCAACCAGTTTGTTGCTGCCGGGCAGCAATCGGAGCGACGATATCAGGCAGGGTCTGTCACCTTCCTTCCAGGTGGGGCGAACCGAATACCCGACCTTCTCAAGGCCGTCCCGAAGCACCACCCGGACATTGAGCCCCTGGTCTATCGTAAAAACTGCCTTGCCGTCCCGCTTGAATTTCAGCTTTCGGATCGGCTCCTGGAGGATCATTACGTCCCGATAGTTCGCGTTCCAACGCGACTCGGGTTCCACTAGGAATTTGCTCAGGTCCCATTCCCCGACCGATTTCTCACTCCCCACAACCAATCTGCCTTCCGCCGGGATGAAATCCGCGGCGGTGATCTTCGACTTTCGGGCAACTTCACGGCGGGCCAGGCCGCGGTCAGCCATCACCTTGAGTTCGGCCAGGCTCTCCTGTGTTTCGAGAACGTAAACCATGGCAGGCTCCGCTCCGGCATTGTCCGGCATAGACACCAGGCCCATCGGCCCTTGGCGAAAAACCGCGACGAGTTGATTCCTCTCAGGCCAGAAGAAAAGGCTGCTGACCCCGTAATCCAGGTAGTTTTTCAGGAACGTCCATTGCTCCGTCATCCTGGGCGGCCATCGGTCGAACTCATTGCGAATGCGTGAAGGCTTGATGCGGCCGTCGATACCGGGGAGTATGGTGATTTCGCCATTTGAATCCCCCAGTGCGATCCATTTTCCATCCGGACCGCATACCATGGCTTTGAGCTCGCCATCGCCCGTCCTCGGGTTTGCCAGAAACTTACGGTCGAAGCCGCCGCCATCGGCCTGACGGAATCCTTCGATATCCCCCTTGGCCAGTGCGACAAACAGTATGGTGTCGGAGGCAGACGTGCAGAAAAAGCCGTCCGGCTCACCCGAAGTCTGTACCGGGATGCTCCGGATCCCGCCGCCCGCCCGGTCGGCAGACGCGAGCTGCTTCGCCGGGAAGAGCTCCATACCGGATTTCGTGATTGCAACAAGGTATTTGCCCGAAGAGCTGAACTCCAGGCCCCGCAGTATTCCACGGGTTTTCAGGCGGACGGGTTCCGGATTATTTCCCCTCTCGAACAGGGGCAGTACCTCGAAC
>JAJFVB010000204.1 GCA_021372055.1 Desulfobacteraceae bacterium
GGACCACGCGACCCGGGATCTCTACAACGCGATTGAAAGCGGAGACTACCCTTCCTGGACTCTCGAGGTGCAAATCCTGACTCCGGAACAGGCCGAAGATTTCCGCTGGGATATATTCGACATCACCAAGGTCTGGCCTCACGCCGAGGTGCCCCCGATCAAAATCGGGAAGATGGTGCTCAATCGGAACCCGTCGAACTTCTTCGCCGACGTGGAGCAGGCGGCTTTCTGTCCCGGGAACGTCGTGCCGGGCATCGGCCTTTCACCCGACAAGATGCTGCAGGGACGGGTTTTTTCGTATCACGATACTCACCTGCACCGGCTGGGCCCCAACTACCATCTCATTCCCGTCAACGCGCCGAGGCGCGCTCCCGAGAACAGCTATCAGCGGGACGGTTTCATGCGCGTGGACGCCAACGGCGAGGGCGGCCCCAATTACTGGCCGAACAGCTTCGGAGGCGCGGCGCCGGATAGGGATGCCGCCGAGCCGCCTCTTGAGATTTCCGGCAATGCCGATCGCCACCCCATGAACCACCCCAATGACGATTTCGCACAGGCCGGAGTCCTGTACCGAAAAGTCATGACCGACACGGACCGCGATCACCTGATCGGCAACATCATGGACCATCTGGGCAAGGCGCAGGAACGCATTCAACTCCGCCAGACTGCCCTCTTCTATAAGGCCGACCCGGAATACGGAACACGCATTGCCGAAGGTCTTGGACTGAATGTCGGGGCCGTCAAGTCCCTTGCGGCAATGACGCAGCAAGAACGAGCGGAGGCAACCCGGTAGGCCTCGCAGTGGTTGATACCAATGAGCGTTCAAGATGATGCCGGGCTTTCAGACCGTGGGGAGCCTGCTTCCCACACCCCACACGCAGCTGCGCTGCTCATTTTGGCGCTTGCGGCGAGCCGGACGCGCGTGCGCGTAAGGCTGCGGCAGAAATCCCGAGGGGGCGCGGGGTAAATGTTTTCCCCCGCTCTTTTCCATTAGTTTTATCTTGAACGCAATCTGGATTCTGGTTGGCTCATGAATGGTGCGATGGCTATTCGTCAAACCGAAAAGACGACGTAAACCCTGTTATGGCCCGCTTCGTATCTTTGTCGCAAGGTCCAATCAGCTTCACGTTGCCGCTGTAGACCTCCGTAAGGCTGCTGTCAATCGTATTGAGCTTTCCCTCGACAGACACCTTCTTGCCTTCATAGCCCATCAAAGCCGCTCCGGAGACCGTCAGCACCTCCACGCGGTCCGGATGCTTGTATACGCAATGGAGTTTCCCGTTGATAACACAGCCGACGTATTTCTTTCTTTGGACCGCCTCGGCCCGATCCATCCCGGCAAAAACAAACGCAAGCAGTAAACAGACGCACGCAAACAGAATTCTGATCGCTCGCTCTGACCCCATTGCCTCCTCCATTTGTTGTGCGACAGGTGAGTGTGGACTTTCCTACCAGTGAAGCCTGTAAATTCTTACAGCCAGGAAGGCTGTTCCGGACATGCAAACCGTCATGAACACAGTGCGCAGGAGATACCTCAGCCAGCAATTTTCCGTAAGCGTGTTGTTTGCCGCCCGGTAGTACCTGTAGACCACATAGCCCGAGGGATTCCCCGTCAGGATTGTCCTCGGCAGAAACATCCTGGTGGCTACGTTCCAGATCGCGAGCATGGCGATGCTGAAGACGACCATCGGCAAGTCCGCCTCCGAAAAGCCAAGCCACGCTCCACCTATCAGAGCAATCACCATGGAATCTGATTCTCCCCGCATCCAGATGTTACGGAATAAAAAGGTAAAAGCCGAAATATGCGACAAAACCACGTATAGCCTCAGCGCCTGCAGGCTGCAAGTCAAATCGGGAGAGGATCAGACGATCCGCCCCAAAGCAGTGGGAGCCCGGTGCTTTCCCGCGTACCAGGAGAGTATCAGGAAACATGCGGCGTACGGCAGCGCGTGAAATACTTCGTTCGGCACGGAGGACCACCTGACCGAGAGCCACTCCGACAGGGCTTCCGCAAAGGCGAAAAAAAGTACGGAAAGAAGTACCCCGTCAGGCCGCCATCTGCCGAGGATAATGGCCGCAATCGCGAGATATCCCCGCCCGTGCGTCATGTTTTCCACGAATTGAGCCAATTCGCCGATGGACATGTACACGCCGCCCAGTCCCGCCAGCGCGCCGCCGGCGCAGACGGCGGCGAACCGGATCCTTTCGACCGAAAGACCCGCGCTCGCGGCCGCCTCGGGGTTTTCCCCGCACGCACGCAACCGCAGCCCGGGGACGCTGTGCTTGAGAAAGCAAATCACCGCGCCGACCGTGCATATTGCCACGGGAACGAGAACGGAAATTTCGCCGGCAATTCCGTGGAGGCTCGAAAGCAGACCTGTCTGAGGGAGGTAATGTCCCAATCGTGGAAGGCTCGAAACCTCCGGCGATGTTCCATAGACTCCGAAGAACTGGTTCAGCGTCCAGCCCGTGAGCCCTGCCGCAAGGAGATTGACTGCAATTGCGCTGACGATCTGATTTGCCCGGAACTTGAGGCACGCCGTCGCGTGGACCGCTCCGGCAAGCCCTCCCGCCGCCACGCCGGAAATCAGCCCGACCCAGGGGGAACCGGAGACGAAGGTCCCGAGCACAGCTGCAAACGCGCCGGAGAGCATCATCCCCTCGAGGGCGAAGTTGATCACCCCGCTCGATTCGGAGAGCAGGCCGCCAAAGGCCGCAAACAGAAGCGGAACCGAATTGGCAAGCATCAGCACCAGCAGGTCGAACACGAAAGCTCCTCGTTTTGCACTCAGTCGGGCCTAAATCCGGAACAAAGCCGTGGGCCTTGCCCTCTCCTCAGGAGCGGCCTGCCCCCGCACGATCGGATTCGGCGGCGCGGGCGGTTCCGCCCCCTCTACCTCGAAATCGCAGGACCACCCGGTCCAGACAGGACTTTATCCCGCCCTGGCATGTCACCGTAAAGAGCAGGACGGCCTGAACGACCAGGATGAAATTGGGCGAGACATTCAGCCCGATCTGCAGCCATTTGTCCGCCGAACGCAGGCTGGCCAGGAAAACGGTGCTGAGCCAGAGCCATCCGGGAGCGCCGTTTGCGAGAAAAGCCGCGGTCAGGCCGTCGAATCCGTATCCCGGGGAAAACGACCGGTAGAACCGGTGGTGGACCGCGCAAACCTCCATCGCCCCGGCCAGGCCCGCCAAAGCACCGCTCACGACGAACATCCCGACCTGCCACTTCGATGCGGCTATGCCCGCGTTCGTCGCTGCTTCGGGATTGGAACCGGAGGCCCTCGCTTCAAAGCCCCATACGGTCCGGGAGAGCCAGAACCGGGCCGCAAAGCACATGAGAAGAGCCGCCGGCGGAGCCGCGGTCAGGTAAAGCGACCCGCTCCGCACGATTTCCGCCATCCGCGCCCCCTCGGGGATAAGCGGAGTCCGTCCCATGGCCGTGCCGTCCCCCAGCGGTCCCGAGACAAAGTAGCTGCAGGCATAAATGGCGATATAATTGAGGATCAGGGTGGTAATTACCTCGTGTACCCCGCGCCGCTGCCGCAGGACCACCGCCGGATAGGCGAAGACTCCCCCGACGAGCGCTCCCGAGAGCAGCGCGAGCGGCAAAAGAAGAAAACCGGGCAGGGGTGGAGCAAGTCGCGCCACGGTGGCGCACACAAGAGCGCCCAGCGTGAGCTGCCCTTCGCATCCGATATTGAGAAGGCCCGCGCTGTAGGCCAGTGCGACGGAAAGACCCGTGAGCAGAAGGGGCGTCATCTTGGACAGGGTGTTCATGGCGGCGTCCGTCCCTCCCCAGGCTCCGGTCCAGATGGTCTCGACCAGGTCGAGTGGTCCCACGCCCGCGAGACCTCCCAGGCCCATGCACACGGCAACCCCGGTAACGATCGCCGGAAGCAGGGTTGAGGCCGATCGGCTCTTCCTGATCATGGATGGACCTCTTTGCCCCGCGGTTCCTTCATTCCGGCCATCCACCGGCCCAGCAGTTCGCACGAAAAATCGCCCCGCGCCGCCGTTCCCATCACCTCGCCCCGGTACAGGACGGCTATTCGATCGCACAACGCCGTGAGTTCTTCCAGGTCGTAGGAAAAAACGAGCATTGCCGTCCCCTGGGCGCGGCACAGGGAAACGAGCCGCTCGCGCAGCCTGGCGGACGCGTGCAGGTCGAGCCCGCGGGACGGCTGTTCAATGACCGCAAGAACGGGCTTTCGAGCGAGGATTCTTCCCACCGCGACTTTCTGCCTGTTGCCCCCCGAGAGTCTGGCAACGCGCAAGTGGGGATCGGGCGGTTCGATGCCGTTTTCGGCAATGCGTTCGGAACAATACCGGACGATTTCCTCCGGCATCAATAGATTGCCGCGGCTAAAGGGACTTTCCCGCTGCAGCCCCAGGAGGAAATTCTCCCAGACGGCGTGGTCCGGCAGCAGGGCTTCCCCGTTCAGGTCTTCGGGGAGCCAGTGAATCCCCCTCTTTATCCTTGCGCCGATTCGGAGCGCGGTGACATCTTCGCCCCGGACGCGAATGATTCCCTCATCCGGGATTATCCTTCCCGCGATCGCTCCGGCAAGCACCCTCTGGCCGTTTCCGACTATCCCCCCGATTCCGAAAATCTCTCCCCGACCGATGGAAATCGTAATGTTCCTGATCGCGGGATCGGGTTCGCGGGCGCGGATCGAGAGGCCGGAGATTTCGAGAACCGCTTCTCCTGAATTGCAGGGTTGCCGGAAATCGGCAGCGTTCCCCGTCCCTTTGCCTTCCCGAGCGCCGTTTCGGGAAGCTCCGACCATAAGCCGCGCAATTTCGCAGGGGTCCGTCGCGGCGGTCTCGATAGTGGCCAAAGCTCTCCCCTTCCGAAGCACGGTCACCCGGTCGGCGATCCGGAATACTTCGCTCAGCCTGTGGCTGATGAACAGGATCGTATTTCCCCCCGCGCGCAGCGATTCGAGCAGTGAAAGCAGCCTGTCCGTTTCCCCCGGTGCGAGCAGACTGGTGGGTTCATCGAGGATGAGGATCTCAGCCCTCCGGTAAAGCGCTCGCAAAATCTCGATCTGCTGCCTCTGGGCAAAAGGCAGTTCCAGCACGGGCAGGTCCGGATCGAGATGGAATCCAAACAGGCCCTGCAACCGGAGCAATTCTTCGCGGGCTGTGGTCGTTCTGACGAGCCTTGCGCGCGAGGGCTCGGAGCCGCAAATGACGTTTTCCAGGACGCTCAGTTGCGGAAAGCACAGGATGTTCTGGTGGACCATGCCGATTCCCGCACGAATGGCATCGCGGGGAGAGCGAAAGCAAACGGGATTGCCGCTCAGGAGTATCGCGCCGGAATCCGGGCTTATCCTCCCGAAAATCATGTTCATCAGCGTGGACTTGCCCGCCCCGTTTTCCCCGACGACGGCATGGATCTCCCCCGGGCGCACGCTCAGGGAGATATCGCGGTTGGCGTCGACTGTACCGAATTTCTTTGAGATATTCCGCACTTCGAGCGCGGGAAGGGTGGGCGGCGGCGGATTGCGATCCCCCGTGTCAGGAAGTCTCTCGCGGCTTGTACGCGGATCGCTCACGCAAGGCTCCCGAATAGCAAAATCGATTGAGAAAATGGAGTGGAAGAAGTCCCCTGATCTCCGGGCCTCGCCAAGTTTTCCGCGGAACCGGTCGGGCTGAGAGGACATTTCAATCTACACCATACTACAGGCTGCCCGCAAAGCCTTTTATACGAAATTGCGTTCGAGATAAAACTAATGGAAAAGAGCGGGGGAAATGATTCCCCCGCGTCCCCTTGGGATTTCTGTCGCAGCCTTACTCGCAAGCGCCAAAATGAGCAGCGCAGCTGCGTATGGGGTGTGGGGTGCAGGCTCCCCACGGTCTGAAAGCCTGGCATCATCTTGAACGCTCATTGGTATCGGGTGCTTTGGCGCACTCCGCGGCGCGCAGGAAAATACGATTCATCGCGAACTTGGACCTTGATTTTTGCGGAGTCGGCTTTATATTGGCACTCAATAAAACTGAGTGCTAATCAAGCACGGAAAGGCTTGCCCGTTTCGTGCGACCGTATTTTCTTCGGACGCACGGCACGCTTTATACGAATTCTGCAACCCATAAGACCAAAGGAGTATTTTCCTATGAAGTTCAGGCCCCTTCATGACCGAGTCATCGTCCAGCGACTTGAAGAGCAGGAAAAAACCGCCGGAGGCATCATCATTCCGGATACGGCAAAGGAAAAGCCACAGCAAGGCAGGGTAATCGCCGTCGGCAGCGGCACGATGCAAAAGGACGGCAAGATTGTTCCGCTCCAGGTTAAGGAAGGCGACAGAGTGCTCTTCAACAAATATGCCGGGACAGAGGTAAAGTTCGGCGATCAGGAGCACATTGTGATGCGCGAGGACGACATCCTGGCAGTTTTCGAATAACCGGTATAGAGGAGGACTCAGACCATGGCTGCAAAGGAAATCAAATACGACGCGGAAGCCAGAGGAAAAATCCTGAAGGGTGTGGACGCTCTGGCTAACGCAGTCAAGGTTACGCTTGGGCCAAGAGGCCGCAATGTCGTACTGGAAAAGTCCTGGGGGTCGCCCACCATCACCAAGGATGGGGTAACCGTCGCCAAGGAAATCGAACTGGAAGACAGGTTCGAAAACATGGGCGCACAGATGGTTAAGGAAGTCGCCAGCAAGACTTCCGACGTCGCCGGTGACGGCACCACCACCGCAACGATTCTTGCCCAGGCGATCTACCGGGAAGGTTCCAAGCTCGTAGTCGCCGGTCACAACCCGATGTCTCTCAAGCGAGGCATCGACAAGGCGGTGGAAGCAGTCGTACAGGAACTCAAAAAGCTCAGCAAGCCCACCAAGGATCAGAAGGAAATCGCACAGATCGGAACGATCAGCGCCAATAACGACGCCACTATCGGCAACATCATCGCCGAGGCCATGAACAAGGTCGGCAAGGAAGGCGTCATTACGGTCGAAGAGGCCAAGAGCATGGAGACCACGCTCGATGTGGTCGAGGGTATGCAGTTTGACCGCGGCTATATTTCCCCCTACTTCGTGACCGACCCCGAACGCATGGAGGCGGTGCTCGAAGAAGCCCTGATCCTTATCAACGAAAAAAAGATCAGCAACATGAAAGACTTGCTGCCGGTGCTCGAGCAGGTTGCCAAGATGGGCAAGCCGCTGCTGATCATCTCCGAAGACATTGAGGGCGAGGCTTTGGCCACTCTCGTGGTCAACAAGTTGCGCGGGACCCTTAAGGTTTGCGCGGTAAAGGCTCCCGGTTTCGGCGACCGGCGCAAGGCGATGCTCGAAGATATCGCGACCCTCACGGGCGGATCGGTCATAACGGAAGATATCGGCGTAAAGCTTGAGAACGTGACCGTGAAGGACCTCGGCACGGCCAAACGGATCACCATCGACAAGGATAATACGACAATCGTCGACGGCGCAGGTTCGAGGCCCGCGATTGAAGGCCGCGTCAAGCTCATCCGGGCACAGATCGATGAGACCACCTCGGACTACGACCGCGAAAAACTCCAGGAGAGGCTCGCAAAACTGGTTGGTGGAGTTGCCGTGATCAAGGTGGGCGCCGCGACCGAAACGGAAATGAAAGAGAAGAAGGCCCGTGTCGAAGACGCTCTGAATGCCACCAGGGCCGCCGTTGAGGAAGGCATCGTTCCCGGGGGCGGCGTGGCTCTGCTTCGTTCCGCCTCGGCCCTTGAAGGCATGAGTCTCGACGGAGAGGAAAACTACGGCTGCAATATCATCAGGCGCGTGCTCGAAGAACCCGTACGGCAGATTGCCAACAATGCCGGGTATGAGGGTTCGGTCGTTGTCGACCGTGTCCGGAAAGGACAGGGCTCTTTCGGATTCAATGCGGAAACGGATGAATACTGCGACTTGGTCGAAGCCGGAGTCATCGATCCCACGAAGGTGGTGCGCTTCGCCCTGCAAAACGCCGCGAGCGTTGCTGCCCTCCTGCTTACCACGGAGGCCATGATTGCCGAAAAGCCGAAAAAGAAGGCTCCCGCGGGCATGCCCGGCGGCGGCATGGGAGGTATGGGGGGGATGGGCGGAATGGGTGGCATGGGTGGCATGGACGATATGTACTAGCCGCTCAGCCTGTTCGGCCGACACTACTATTGAGATTGGAAACCGGGGCGGAGTCATCCGTCCCGGTTTTTTTTTGCGAACAACCGGAAGGTCGGACCTCCCGGGAAAGCAACCTTACACGAAGTCGCTCTCAGGGAGGAATCCGGCAACCCCGGCCTGCGCGCTTGACATTTTGGCCTTCTGCTAATAGAAATTGTCTGTGCTCATGTTCACACGGAGCTCAGTAACGGAACACGGTGCAATTCCGTGGCGGTCCCGCCGCTGTAACCGGGGACACACATCGGATAATCGGCCACTGTGCCGGGCGTAATGCGTACCGGCATGGGAAGGCTTCTCTTGTGTGGAGGATCCGGAAGCCAGAAGACGACTGAGCCTCCCATGATCATGGAATCCGATGGCAAAGGGTTCCGGTAGCCGCTCAGGCTATTGGGGCCCTTTTTTATTTCTGGGGGGGACCGGGCAATGGAAATGTCGGCTGTTGTGGTCAGGCAAATCGGGTCCTTTGCGCTCGAGCGGGTGCAAATCGGCGAACCCGGCGACCACGAAGTGCTCATCAAGGTCGAAGTCACGGGGCTGTGCCGAACGGATCTCAAGCTGATTCGGGTTGGGCACCGCGACCTGAGGCTTCCGAGAATTCCGGGCGAAGAAGTCGTGGGCCTGGTCTGCAAGAAGGGAAAAGACGTCGCCGGTGTCGAGGTGGGCAGCCGTGTCTATGTGTACCCCGGCGTCTGGTGCGGACGATGTTCTTCGTGCCTTCGGGGGGCGGAAAATCTGTGCCGCGAGATGCGGATCATGGGTTTTCACAGGGACGGCGGATTTGCCGAATATGTCATTGCGCCCTCATCGAGCATCATTCCCGTCCCCGAGGGGCTCGCCGCCGAACAGGCCGTGTTTGCGGAACCCCTTTCCTGCTGCCTCAACGCGCTCGAACTGGCGCGCGTTGCCGAAAACGACCGTGTCGGAATCTGGGGGGCAGGCCCTGCCGGGACGCTCCTTGCCAGAGCCGCGCGAGCCCTGGGCGGCAGGCCGGCATCAATCGACCCGGACTCCAGGCGGAGAGCAATCGCAGGGGGGATTCCGCCCGGCTGCGGTGATGCCTTCGATGCCTGCATCGTCGCCGTGGGCTCCAGGGATGCCTACATCGAGGCGCTCGGCTCGCTGAACCCTCGCGGCCGGCTTGTTGTCTTCTCGGGGCTGCAGCCCCTCGAAAACGAGCTTCCCGTCAGCTTCAACGACCTGCACTATCATGAGCAGACTCTCGTGGGCGCATACGGCTGCAGTTTCAGGCACGGAGTTCAGGCCCTCGACTGCATCAGGTCGGGAACCGTCGCCGTGAAAGACATGATTTCACACCGCATGGGCCTGGACCGGCTCGAAGAAGCTCTTCGCATCGTTGAACACCGTCAGGGGATGAAAATCCTCCTCTATCCGTGAAGAGCAAAAATACCCGGATCGCCGGGAGCCCGTGCAAGGGAGAACCGCAGCATGCCATGGTCTGATAGATCGCTGAAAGATTTCGGGGCGCAGATCCAAAGGCTGATCTCAAAAGAGGAATTGAGCCGGGAAGAAAGCTACGCGATGTTTCGCCAGATCCTGCTCAATGAGCAGCCGGATCTGCAGCAGGGAGCATTTCTTGCCGCCCTGGTATCCAAGGGGGAGACTCACCTGGAAATCGCGGGCGCATGGCAGGCGATCGTCGAGCTTGACACCATCAAAGTCATGGAACCCATAGAACCGCCCGTTATCGAGAACTCCGGGACCGGCATGGATCAGTTGAAGACCTTCAACGTGAGTACGGCCGCATCGGTTGTGGCCGCCGCCGGAGGAGCGCGTCTGGCCCGGCACGGCGCACGGGGGCTCACCTCTGCATGCGGCACCGTGGACTTGCTCGACGCCATAGGCATCGACGTCGACTGCGAAGTCGCAACCGTCGTGGAGAGCATCAAGCGGGAGGGCATCGGGCTTTTCAACGGCACCAGCCCCAAGGTGCATCCACAGTCCCTTGGGCGCATCCTGAGCCAGATCCGGTTCGGATCCACGCTGAACATCGCGGCGTCCCTCGCCAGCCCCTGCCGTCCGACGCACGCGCTCCGGGGCGTCTACGCCGGGGACATGGTCCCGATCGTGGGCAAGGTCATGAAGGAGATCGGATACGAGCGCGCGATGATCGTGCACGGATTCGATTCCGAGCGGGAAAAAGGAATGGATGAGCTGTCCTCCATCGGAGAGACTCTGGTCCACGAATTCTTCCCGGATGGAAAAGAGACGACTTTTACGATCGCGCCGGAGGATGTGGGAATCAGGCGGGCCAAGTATCAGGCGGTGGCGGCGCTCGGAGACGCCCGCAAGGAAGCCGTTCGGTTCATGAAAATCATCAGCGCAACGGGGCATCCCGAATGCATCGATATGACATGCCTCAATGCCGGAGCCATTTTCTATGTGGTCGGCAAAGCCGGGAGCATCCGGCAGGGTGTCGAGATGAGCCGCGAAATCATTGAAAACGGCGAGGCTCTATCCAAACTCACCCGCTGGGTATCAGTGCAGGCGGATCCTTCGAAACAGGGCATTCAGAGACTTCTTGGGACTGCGGCCGAAGCGGGAATCGGAGCAAAAGTCGCCGCACTTGTTTAGGAACTGATACCAAATGACCTTGAAAATAGGTCCCGGGATACCCATTGCCGAAATGAGCAGCGCAGCTGCGTGCGGGGCGTGGAGAGCAGGCTCCCCACGGTCTGAAAGCTTGGTATCATCTTGAACGCTCATTGGTATTGCGGAATTGAACTTTTTGCGCCGAGACGCCGTGAGCCTGTGGAGCTATTTCCTTTCGCCCGTCTGCCGCTCCTCGACCTGGTAATTGACGGTTATCCTGTCGGGGGAGAGGGGGGCAAGCTTGAGCGACGGCGGAGAAAGCACTATCGGGCTGGTCGTCGAGCCGGACTTGGAGAGGTTGTCCAGTCTGATCGGCGCGGTATAGGCCGTGCTTACCTTCTCGAGCGTCTTGCTGCCTCCCACGACTCTGACAGTGTCGGGCGTGGCGCTCACGTGCGTCAAAATGAGATTTTCCGGCAGATGGCCGACCCAGTCCACCTGGACCGCCAGCGTCTTTGTGGCGGGAATGTCCAGGGTGACGTCGATCACTGTCGGCTGGATCTTATTGAGGGAGATCCCGGGGGGCAAAATGATGGCGTCCTGGGCGATCGTGAAAGTGTTCTTGCCTTCCGCCGCTTTCCCCAGATCGATACGCACGCCGACCTGCCCGGGCGTGAGCGACTTTATAAGAGCGCTCGAACCGAAGAGCAGCAAACGGGCCTCGTCCGCGGATGTATCCAGGATTTCGTAATTCGCGGGCCGGTTGACATATTCGATCGGTACGTTCAGGGCGACAATCGTATCCTGGCCTCGGGTGAAGCCGAACCAGATGCCCGCCGTGATGAAGAAGGAAAGAAGCCCGGCGACGGCAAGCTTCAGCTTCTCGCGCCCGCGGCGTTGGCCTGGACTGACTTCGGAGATTTTGAGGTGCTTTTTGAGCGCCTGCGCAAGCGTTTCGTTGTCGAGAACGGGCGTGATCTTATAGTCGCTGGCAATACTCACGCGGCCGCGCTCTTCCGATACGACCACTACGAATGCGTCGGTGCGTTCGCTGAGGCCGACGGCCGCCCTGTGCCTGGTTCCGTAATAGGAGGGGAGGTCCTGTCTTTGGGAAAGCGGCAGGAGAACGCCCACTTCCGTTATCTGGTCGCCCGTGACGATGATGGCTCCGTCGTGCACGGGGTTCTGCGGCCAGAAGATGCTCATGATCATTTCCTGGGATACCTTGCCTTCCCAACGTATCCCCCCGTGCATCACCTCTCCCAGGTCTTCCCTCCCTGGAAATACGATCAGGGCGCCGATGCGTTTCTTGGCCATCTGGAAAACGGTATCCGTGATGATATCGACGGGTGTTGCCAGTTCATGCGCCGGGAAGCCCCAGAGAAAGGTCTTGAGGTTTCTCGCCTGCAGGGCGGCGCGTATTTCGTTTCGGAACACAACGATGATGATGATCGCAGCCGCCGCCGTGATGCCCCGGATCATCCAGCTGATGAGGATAAGGCCGGTGCTGGCGGCAATCTCCTGGACGATCCACAGCGATGTGATGCCCACGAGTACGCGAAAAGCATTGGTGCCCTGAAAAACAATGTAGAGCCGCAGGAGGATATAGCTGTTCACCAGGATGTCCACTACATCCTGCCAGCGTATCGAAGAGAGGAAATTGAGAAAGCGGTTCATGCGCCAGGCCTGCTTCGTTAGTCGGTTATGCTGAATCGAAGTACGTCAAATACATGACCGTTCTGGTCTATAATCTCGACACGCCACGGGCCCTTGTCCGTTTCACGGAGTTGGATCACGCTGTAGGTCGACCACTTTGCCGGATAGAGCCGCAGGCGCGTCTGCGTGCTGAGTTCATCACGACGGAACCACCTGTGGTAAATGATCGCGGGCTGCGGGACGGGGTCGAAGGAAGTGAAGCAGCATACCTGACCCGATGCAACCGAAAAGGCGAGTCCCGGCCGGACGGGCACGAGGTTCTCGACGCGTTCGCACATGAGGGCTTTCTTCAGCCCGATCTTCTGGGCCGGCTCCGGAGCGGGCGAAGGAGCAGGCGAAGGAGCAGGCGGCTGTTCCTGCGCCGTAGGCATGAGCAGAGAGATCCAGCAAAAGCAAATAAGACCTGCAATGGATGCCAGTATGACTTTCATCGGGAGTTCTCCACAAAAATGGTGGTGGGCCGGGAATTGATGGATCTTGTCGGATGGTCTGGACCTGGTCTCAACTGAAGTAGTCCGGTACGGGTATCCCTGCCCGTATCCTCAAAAGAGCGTTCCTTACGGCTGAGTAATGGTTTACGATTCATTTGGACCCAAAGAAAATAGCATGACTCCCGTATTCGTCAAGGCTTATGTTGCCGCACCCTCTCGACGGGAAGGACGCACGGGGGCGCAAAACGTCTACACGCGAACACATTTTTTCCCGGCGAAAGGCTCTTCCGGGCTATCCTGCGCTGGATCAAAAAGAGGTGGAGCCGCTTCATCCGGACACCTGTATCGACTGAACGGAAAGGCTGCATAATGAACAGACGCTATCCCGAACGTCCCTATCTGGGAGTAGGAGCGCTCATATTCCGCAAAAACCGTGTCCTGCTTATCAGGCGCGGCAGTCCTCCAGCTCTGGGCAAGTGGTCGATTCCCGGCGGCCTCGTCGAACTTGGCGAAAGCCTTGATAAGGCGATCCGGCGGGAGGTGCTCGAAGAGGTCGGGCTGGAAGTCAAGGTGGTCGATCTGGTTGCGGCCCTTGACCGCGTGATCCTGGACGAAACGGGACGGATTGAATACCATTATGTCCTTCTCGATTTTCTTTGCGAAGCCCCGGAAGGGATTCCGCTTGCCGCAACGGATGCCGAGGAGTGCGCTTTCGTGCCGCTTGAAGAGCTTGCAGGATTCGAGATGACCCGCGGTACGGAGGAGATTATCAGAAAGGCCTTTGAGATGGCAAAGAGTCAGCGGGCTCTCGTCTATGATGCCATGGCATAATATATGCTGGCGGCGTCCTGATTTAAACCTATCCGGCGGACGTTAGCATTTGATGCTGTTTTTTTAGAGATAAGGAGAAATATCAAAATTAACTGTTGAATCAAAATATCTCACCTGATAAAAAGTAGTTGAATCAATATCGCGGTAGGCGGGACATATAATTCCAGAACTGATACCTCACTCTAATTAAGTCAAGCTGATAAGGAATATAAAATTTTCAACTTGGGCTCGGAGTACTGTTTGAGCGTCTTTTCAAGTTGAGAGGTTCTATTCCGGTCATTTCGTTAAATATAGTGCATTGACAATATGGTTTTCTGTGCAGGCGCGGGATTCAGGGCCTCTTTGTTCGGACTGAAGCCGGAGGCGACCTGTTCCGCGGTAGCCCTTTTCTCGTGCCCGCAACCGGGAAAAGCGCCAAACCCGCGGATTGCTGTCGCACAGGTGCCGGGTGCGTCCATGGCCTTCCATCTCCAATATCCAGGCACCTGAGTGCCGCTCTCCGGTACAGCGCGGGAAGCCCCTTGGGCGGGCGTTTATGAAAATTCCATTCTGGGCTGCTTGGTCTATTCGCATCAAGTTCTTCCTGGTGATTTTCACAATTTTCCTTCCTGCCTGCGGGATCATGATCGCAAGCAGCCTGGAGCGGCGTGACCGCGAAATCGCCAAGGCGAGGGAAAACGCTCTGCTTCTTGTGCAGAGCCTTGCCGTCCAGCAGGACCAGTTTGTCATGAGCGCCAGGCTTATGCTCAGCGCACTGGCCCAGGCTCCGGCGGTGCAGCGCCTGGATTCCGAAGCCTGCAACCGCCACTTCCGCGAAATCTGCGAACGTCACCCCGTCTTTTCAGTCATAGCACTTGTGACTCCCGATGGAAATCTTCTTGCCTCGTCGGTACCCTTCACGGGCACCTTGGACATGTCGGATCGGAAGCACGTACGGGAAGTGATCCAGACCCGCGATTTTTCTGCGGGGGAATTCATTCTCGGCAGGACACTGCGATTTCAATCCATAAACTATGCCTCCCCGGTGATGGATTCCGCGAACAACCTCATCGGGATTGTGGTTGCGGGTTTCAGACTTGACGCTTTCAGGCAGTTCGTCAGCAACGTCCGGCTGACCGAAGGTTTCGCTCTGACTATCACGGACCATGCCGGAGTGCTTTTGTTCCGCTACCCCGCCGAGGAGGTGTATGTCCCCGGAACGCCCATACCTGCGGATGTCTTTGCCATCATGTCCTCGGATACATCCATGGGCATCAGTGAAATGAAAGACGCAAGCGGTGCCGAGCAATTGTACGCCTACAAGCAGTCCCGATTGAGGAGCGATTCGAAGCCCTATCTCTACATGTGCGTCGGCATGCCCAGCCAGGGCATAATCGATCAGGCGAATTTCCAGTTGCTGAGGAATCTGATCTTCCTTGCGCTCGCTGCGCTCATGAGCATGGCCCTGGCCTGGGTGGTGGGATACCTCGGATTCCTCCGTCCCATAGCATGCCTTGCCTTGACGGCTCAGGGGTTCGGCAGAGGCGAGAGGGGAATTCGGACGGGGCTTCCGCACACTCCGGATGAAATAGGCCAGCTGGCGCACTCGTTTGACGAGATGGCTTCACTGGTGGAAGAACACGAAGCTGAACACCATGAGGTTCTTCAGGCCCTTCTGGAAAGCGAGGAAAAGTATCGGAACCTGGTCGAAGCCACGGGGGCCGGGTACGCCGTCGTGGACAAGCAGGGCAGCATCAAGGATGCAAATGCCGAATATGCGAGGCTGAGCGGCCATCGTGCGGTCGAAGAGGTACTGGGGCGCAATATCGCCGAGTGGTCCGCGCCGCTTCCCGTCCAGGAGGGCGAGGCCACGGCGCAGGTCTGCGGACTCAGTCGCAAGCAGGAGGTGGAGTACAGGGGGGCTGACGGCCAGGTAACCGCCGTGGAGATACACGCGAGTCCGATTCAAACCGAGGGCGGGGAGATCATCCTGCTCTTGTGCCGGGATATTACGGAGCGCAGGCGGACGGAGGAGGCGCTCCAGAGATCCTACGACGAGATGGAGATCAAGGTTGCCGAGCGCACCGCGGAGCTCTCCGAGGCCAATGAGCAGTTACGAAGCGAGATCGCGGAGCGCAGCAAGGTGGAACTGGCCCTGCGGGACAGCGAGAGGCAGTTCAGAGAACTGGCTGATTTCCTGCCTCAGTCGGTTTTCGAAGTCGATCTGGATTATTATTTCACCTTTTTGAATCGTGCCGCCTACGCCGCTCTGGGGTACACGCCTGAAGATTTCGAGAAGGGCCTGAAGTGGCTTGATGTGGTGGCTCCCGAGGATTGCAAGAAGCTGAGGTCGTATCTGCCCAGGATTATTGGAGGGGAGATAATCGAATATTTCGAAGTAACGGCCATGAAAAAGGATGGGACCAGGTTCCCGGCGGCAGTGTATCCTTCGGCCAAGCTCTCTCCCGAGATGGCTGTGGGGATAAGGGGAATCGCCGTGAACCTCACCGAGCAGAAAAAAGTCGAGGGGGAATATCTCCAGGCCCAAAAGCTGGAATCGCTTGAAATCCTGGCCGGAGGCGTTGCCCACGATTTCAACAATCTGCTGGGCATCATCCTCGGCAATGCGAATTTGCTCGAAGACAGCGTGCAAAGCGGCGGAAACGGAGACCGCCGCTCGGCCCGCATTCAGAACCATGCGGACCAGATCCAAAAGGCCTGTTTGCAGGCGGCGAACCTGACCCGTGAGTTTCTGATCCTGTCCAAGAGCGGAGTCCCGCAGAAGGCCGTTCAGCAGGTCGGAGACATCCTGGAGGATGTGGTCAATCTGGCGTTGAGCGGGTCGAACGTGCAGGCGCGCTTCCACATGGAACGGGGCCTCTGGGAAACGGAATACGATCCTCTGCAGATCCGCCGGGTTGTGATGAATGTGGTGAGCAACGCGCGTGAAGCCATGCCGAAAGGCGGCACGATCGACGTCTACGCCTCAAATGTGGAACTGGCTGCTCCCGTGGATAATCTTGCGCAGGGCCGTTATGTCCGGATTTCTTTCGAGGATCACGGTATGGGTATCAGTCCCGAACACCTGCCGAAGATATTCGATCCCTATTTCAGCACGAAACAAAGGGGGGTCCAGAAGGGAATGGGGCTGGGCCTTACGGTTGCCTACTCGATCGTGAAGCGGCACGGGGGCCATATCGGGCTGGAATCCCGGAAGGGTTCGGGTGCGATTTTTCACGTCTACCTGCCCGCTTATGAATCGAAGCCCGAGGAAGATCGCCGGCCGGCCAAGGAAAGATCGCCTGTCGGCCCGAGGCCGAACGTGCTCGTGATGGACGACGATGAGATGTTCAGGACCACGCTGGGGAAAATGCTCGCCTATTTTTCATGCGATGTCAGCTTCGCGGCGGAAGGTTCCGAGGCGGTGGAGCTTTTTGTCAAGTCGCGATCGGAGGGACGCCCGTTCGACGTCCTGCTCCTGGACCTCACGATTAAAGGGGGAATGGGAGGGGAGGAGACTCTGCAGGCGATCCTGGCTATCGATCCGACGGCGAGGGCTATAGTTTCGAGCGGTTATTCGGACGATCCTGTCATTTCGCACTTCAAGGACTTCGGCTTCATGGACGCGCTGGTGAAACCCTATTCCATAGCTCAACTGGGCAGGGCTCTCCGGGCCGTTTGCGGATTGCCCGACGGGATAGCGTCGGAGAATCGTGTTCCAGGCCTGATGGCCCAAAGCGACCCATGAACGCAACGCGATGAATGATGTGCAGGGCGCGGGAAACCTCGGATTTCGACTTGCATCCGGTCCGGCCGGACAACTATTATCCTTCCAGGGATAGAACTCATGGAAAAGAGCGGGGGAAATGATTTCCCCCGCGCCCCCTCGGGTTCGGCCTTGCGCGCATGCGCGTCAGGCCGGGCGCTCTGGCGCTCGCGGCCTGGCCAACGGCCCGCCGCAAGCGCCGAAATGAGCAGCGCAGCTGCGTGTGGGGCGTGGGGAGCAGGCTCCCCACGGTCTGAAAGCCTGGTATCTCTTGAACGCTCATTCTTAGAGGATTCCCGGACGCAGGCCGTAGGAGTTAT
>JAJFVB010000220.1 GCA_021372055.1 Desulfobacteraceae bacterium
TCACAACGCTCTCAATATGGACCTCTACCTCAGGATCGCTCCCGAGCTCTATCTCAAGAGGCGCCTGGTGGGCGGGTTCGAGAGGGTCTTCGAGCTGAACCGCAACTTCCGCAACGAAGGTGTTTCCACGCAGCACAATCCCGAGTTCACGATGCTTGAGTTTTATCAGGCATACGCAACATATGAAGATCTGATGGGATTGACCGAAGAGCTTTTTGCGCAAATCGCCTCGGACGTGAACCAGGGGAACATGCGGATCGAATATCAGGAGAAGATCATCGACATCTCTCCTCCGTGGGCGCGGTACACCTTCTGCGACTCGTTGACCCGGATCGGGGGCGTTCCCCGGGAGGCGATCGATAGCTTCGATGCGGCGATTGCCTATGCCCGTTCGCGGGACATTAAGGTCGAGAAGTTCGAGGGCCATGGAAAGCTGCTGACGAAAATCTTCGATATCGTTGTCGAGCCGCAGCTCATTCAGCCTACGTTCATCTATCAGTATCCGCTGGAAGTCTCTCCGCTTTCGCGCAAGACCGAGTCGAACCCGGAATTCGTCGACCGGTTCGAGCTGTTCATGGCCTCGCGGGAAATGGCCAATGCGTTCTCGGAATTGAACGATCCCAGGGATCAGCGCGAAAGGTTCTTGAATCAGATAGAGGCACGTCAGGCAGGGGACGAAGAGGCGCACTTCATGGACGAGGATTACGTTCGCGCCCTGGAATACGGGATGCCTCCGGCTGCCGGTGAGGGAATCGGGATCGACCGTCTCGTAATGCTTTTCACCGATTCCCCGTCTATACGCGATGTTATCCTGTTCCCGCACATGCGGGCGGAAAAGAAGACTCAGTAGTCGAGTATGGGTTTCGAACTGTTTATCAGCATCCGGTACTTGCTGGCAAAGCGGCGTCAGACGTTTGTGTCCCTGATAACCCTCATCTCGATTGCCGGGGTTGCCGTCGGCGTAACGGCTTTGATTGTGGTTTTGGCGGTCATGAACGGTTTTCACGACGATCTGCGCAACCGCATCCTCGGAGTCACCTCGCATATGACCGTCAGCAGTTTCGGCGGGACCTTCTCCAACTACAGGGACGCGGTCGGCAATATAGAAAAAGAACCCGGTGTGGTCGGATCCACCCCTTTCATTTATGCCCAGGTCATGATAACTTCGGGCAAAAGTGTCGCGGGGGCGGTCCTGCGCGGCATTGATCCGCTTTCCGCATCGAAGGTCATAAAGCTTCAGGAGAACCTGATCCGCGGCAATCTTTCCGATTTGGCGGCCGCTCCGGCGGAAGGGGGAGATGCGACCTACCCCGGGATTATCCTCGGAGTCGAGCTGGCGAATAACCTCGGCGTCCGGACGGGAGAGCACGTCACGATCATCTCGCCGGCGGGACGTCTCACGCCCATGGGACAGGTCCCCAAGAGCAAGTTGTTCCGGGTTGTCGGCGTAATGGAATCGGGCATGTTCGAGTACGACAACCTGCTCGGCTACGTGGATTTGTCCGCGGCCCAGCAGTTTCTCGGGACCGGCGACTCGGTGAGCGGCATTGAGGTGAAGGTAAAAGATATCTATCGGGCGGGAGATATTGCCGCGAACCTGAGGACGCGGCTTGGCCCCTCGTTTTTCATCCGGGACTGGATGCAGATGAACAGCAGCTTCTTTGCGGCGCTAAAGCTGGAGAAGGTTGTCATGTTCGTAATCCTTACCCTTATCATTCTGGTGGCTTCCTTCAACATAGTAAGCTCGCTTACCATGCTCGTCATGGAAAAGGGGCGCGACATCGCGATTCTCAAAGCTATGGGGGCGACCACCGCAAGCATTCGGAAGATTTTTGTCTTCGAGGGATTTCTGATCGGAATATCGGGGACGATTCTGGGAATTCTGGGCGGTTCGGTTCTGTGCAGCCTGCTTAAGGAATACAAGTTCATAAACCTGCCGGCCAGCGTCTATCACATCTCGAAACTCCCGGTAAAGATGGAGCCCCTCGATCTCGTGACCATAGCCTTTGCGGCGATCTGCATCAGCCTTCTGGCGACGCTCTACCCGTCGCGCAAGGCCGCCAGACTCGACCCGGCGGAAGCCCTTCGCTATGAATAGCGCCAAACAGACGGTGGAAGTCCATACTCTTGGACTGACGAAAATTTTCGGGAGCGGCCTTCAGGCGATCGAACTGTTCAAGGATCTTGAACTCATTATTCGCAGCGGCGAACGGATCGCGATAGTAGGGGCTTCCGGAGCCGGAAAGTCCACTCTTCTCAATATTCTCGGGACACTGGAGAGGCCCACGGGGGGAAAGGTCCTCTACAGCGGAAACGATGTTTTCCTGTGGACCGAAAAGGAACTGGCCAATTTCAGGAACCGGAACGTGGGTTTTGTTTTTCAGGTCCATTACCTGCTGCCCGAATTCAGTGCTCTTGAAAATGTCATGATGCCCGGTCTTATCGCGGGCCTCCCCAAGGCGGAGGCGCGCGAGCATGCCGAAGAGCTGATCGAGAAGCTTGGACTGTCCGAACGCATGGGCCACAAGATAGGAGAGCTTTCGGGAGGAGAGCAGCAAAGGGTCGCGGTGGCAAGGGCGCTACTACTTCGCCCGAGGCTTTTTCTCGCGGACGAGCCGAGCGGCAACCTGGACAGCCGGACCGGCCGGACTCTTCACGAGTTGCTCGTCACCCTCAATGAAGAACTGGGCCTGACCATGGTTATCGTCACGCACAACCAGGAACTGGCCTCCATGATGCACCGCGTTTTACGCATGAAAGACGGGACCTTGCGGGAAGATCGTGTTTCTGTTGGTGAATGGACGACCTCTTCAGTGTGAGCGGCGTCTTGGTCCGGGTTAAGAAAAATTCTGTTGGGCAGCGGGTGATAAGGTGATATTAGAGGGGGCAAAGAATCGGGCATCGGGGTTTTGCCGGATTCCTTTCCGGTTTTTTCCTCAAAGTGCCGTAGGGCTTTGAGGACTGCTCGGCGGGTCAGGTTCAAGAGGGACGGCAGTCAAAGGAGAGGGGCGAAAACTATGTTGGGCAAGAGAAAAGCGGGGAGACTCACAGGACTTGCTGTATTCTTAAGCTTGATTTTTACGACGGCTTGGGCTCAGGATACGGCTCCCAAGGTTGCGGTCTTGCCTTTCGTAATACATGGCCAGGAAGACGCGGCAAAGGCGCAGAAGTCCATAGATGAAGTGTTCTCCCGGCTCGGCTCCCGCGAGGGAATGACGATAGTGGATCCGCAGGAAGTGCGCAGGGCGGCCGGGGGCGCGGTGCAAAGCGAGGATCAGGCCCGGTCCGCGGGGCACAGGCTGGGAGCCGCTTTTGCGCTCTATGGGAGCTTCAACCAGATTGGGAATGCCATCAGCATTGACGCCAAGCTCGTGGATGTTTCCGGAAGAAAGAAGACGGTCGTTCTGTTCGCCGAAGAAAAGGGAATGGAGAACCTGGCCGGCGCCGTGGGCAGAATTCTTCAGCAGATGTCCGTCAATGTGCTCTCGAAGGGGCTCATCGCCGAGGTGAAGGTTCGGGGAAATGACCGGATCGAGGCCGAGGCGATAAAGGGGAGCGCGAAGAGCAAGAAGGGCGAAGTCTTGAAGCCCGAGCAGGTCAGTGAGGATATCCGGGCGATCTACAAGATGGGGTTCTTTGAAAAGGTCGACGCGGAAGTCACGGACAGCCCCGTGGGGAAGATCCTTACCTTCGTGGTCCAGGAAAACCCCACTGTTCAGGAAGTAAAGGTCTCGGGGCAGAAAAAGATAAAAGAGAAAGACGTGCTCGCAGCGATTTCAAGCAAGCCTTATACGGTGCTGCAGCGCAATGTCGTATCCGAAGACGTTCAGAAAATCATCAAGCTCTATCACCAGAAGGGCTACTACAACGCGGATATCAATTCGACCGTGACCTTCCCCAAGGACCCCCGTAAGGCGGTCATTACCTTCACGATCAAAGAGAACAAAAAGGTCTACATCAAAAAGATCGATTTCACGGGGAACAAGCACTTTTCCGCCCGCAAGCTGCGGGGCGTGATGCAGACGAAACAGAAGAGCATCCTTTCGCTCCTGACCGATCGCGGCGTGCTCCAAAGAGATGTGCTCGAAACCGATACGGAAAGGATTACGGCTTTCTACCACGACGAAGGCTACATGGATGCGCGGGTGAGTTCGCCCGAGGTGGCCATGAAAGAGGACGGATTCCATATCTCCATGGCCGTGGAGGAAGGTGAAAGATACAAGGTCTCGGGCGTTTCGGTCTCCGGGGACCTGCTCGATAATTACGAGAAGAAAATTCTCAAAAACCTCAAGCTCAAACCGAAGGCCTTCTTCAGCCGCGAGAAAGTCCGCTCGGATATAGACCTTGTCACCAAGGCCTATATGAACGAGGGCTACGCGCGGGTTGAGGTCGATCCGAGAATCAAGAGAAACCCCGAAGAACACGCCACCGATATCAACTTCTTCGTGACCAAGAATGAAGTGATACAGATAGGGCAGATCTTTGTTACGGGCAACACGAAAACCCGGGACAACGTCATCCGGCGTGAATTGAAGATCGCGGAAGGCGAGACTTTCAGCGCTCAGAAGATTCAGGACAGCATCACCAAGCTGAAGAAGCTTGATTATTTCGAAGACGTCGAAGTCACTCCGACCGATACCGATGACAAGAAGATCATGAACCTGCACGTGAGGGTCAAGGAAAAGATGACCGGTTCGATAAGCGTTGGCGGCGGTTATTCTTCCGATGACGGTTTGTTCACGAGCGGCACGATCATGCAGAAAAACCTGTTCGGCAAGGGGCAGTATGTAGCGCTCAAAGGTTACCTGGGCCAGGAGGCGCAACGCTACATGATGAGTTTCACCGAGCCGTGGATGTTCGGACACCCCGTGTCGGGCGGTATCGATCTCTACAACTGGATCAAGGATTATCAGGACTTCACCAAGGACGCATACGGCTTCAGGGTGCGCAGCGGCATACCTTTCGGTAAGTGGAGCAAGTTCAATGTGTATTATACCTTTGAAAACGCGAAGATTACCGATCTGTCCGCGGCCGCTCAGGCAAGCCCTGAGTACGTGAAGAGCCTCACGGACTTCACCCTCAAGAGCAGTATTTCGGTGAACATCGAGCGCGACACGACGGACCATCCCTTCCTGCCGACCAAGGGTACGTATGCGGCAATGACGGGTGAGTGGTCGGCCAAGCCCCTTGGCAGCGACAGCAGTTTTATAAGGCACGAGTATAAGGCGGGACTCTACCAGCCTCTGTTCTGGAAACTGATCGGTCACCTTCGCGGCATGACGGGCTTTATGTACGAACCCGACGGCGATGCGAGCGTTCCGTTCTACGAACACTTCTTCCTGGGTGGTATCGATACCCTGCGCGGATTCGAGTATGCCGCCGTCGGTCCGAAAAACTCCCAGGGACTGGTTGTCGGCGGTACCAAGTACCTTCTGGCCACCGCTGAAGTCCTCTTTCCGGTCGTGGAAAAGTATGGAATACGCGGCGTGGTCTTCTT
>JAJFVB010000224.1 GCA_021372055.1 Desulfobacteraceae bacterium
TCCACGCCCGTGGTCAGCATGATGTCCCAAGCGGTGTAGCACTTCTCCGGGTCGAAATCGTCGCCGTCCGGAATGGCATCGAGAACGGCGAGAATCGTGCTGTCGCCAAGGGATCTGATCTCGTTCAGGAGCAGAATGGGATTTGTTCCGTTGCCGAATATGTTGATCCCGGGACGGAAGGAAATGCGGTAGGTATGAAGTTCGGACGACTCCTCGGGCTGGGGGGCCGCTTCCCGGGGCGGCGCCTGCTCGTGTTCATCCGCTGGGATCAACGCGATAACCCCCTGGACTATGTTGTGCGCGGCGGCCCGGGTCGCAGCCATGATCTCGGCCGAAGAGGCATCGTCGCTTTCGGGCTCGAGCATCCCGCGAATTACGTCTCCCGCCGAAAGTGTCAGATCGATGAGTTTCTTGGACACGGTGGCCCGGCCGTTTCGGACCAGATCGTAGATGTTCTCCAGCTCATGGGTGAAAGCCGCTATTTCATCGAAACCGAACATCGCCCCCGAGCCCTTGATCGTATGCAGCGCGCGGAAAACGCGTCCTATCGTGTTTACCTCGCCCGGGTCTTCTTCCAGCTCCAAAAGCGCCGCTTCCAGCTCCGAGAGCAACTCGCGGGCCTCTTCCTTGTAAGCTTCCCTGTGCGCGTCTTTCATCCAAGCACCTTCTTCACTACGGCCAGGAGCTGTTCGGGCTTGAAGGGCTTCACGATCCAGCCCGTTGCGCCCGCGTCCTTGCCTTCCTGTTTCTTCTCCGCCTGAGACTCGGTGGTCAGCATGATGATCGGAACGAATTTGAAAGCCCCATTGGCTCTCAGATTGCGAATAAGCGTGATGCCGTCCATGTTGGGCATATTCAAGTCGGTTATCACCATGTGCACCGGCGAGCCGTTCAGCTTCGACAAAGCATCCTTCCCGTCAGACGCCTCGATAACCTGATAGCCTGCATTCCTCAGCGTGAAGCCAACCATCTGCCTCACGCTCGAAGAATCGTCGACTGTCATTATGACCTTGCTCATCTCCCTACAACCTCCTGAGGAAGTTCCAGCTCCATGGGAAACCGCCCCGCTTTCCACATCGCGGTAAATTTGAACCCCAAGTGATCATTCCGCCGCCCAAAGGCAGCTCCTGTGAAACTCGCGCTTGCAGCCAAGGGGGCGCACAAACCCCGCCTCCTCGATCGTGTTCTGAAAGGCCGTAGACGTTCCGCTATCGAGCCTGATGTGCTTGCTCATCATGACTGAGTTCCGATGCGCCCAGCAGAGCAGCTGCAGAAAGGAAAGATCAACGGCCGTCACATTGCCGAGCTGCAGCAGGAGATTTTCATGGGCATCCAGGGCTTCGGACAGCGCCTTCTTGATTTCGAGGGCGTGCTCGATGGTGCATTCCCCGCTAAGTCCCATTACAACTCCCCCATCCGATTTTTCAGTCTGTACCTGCATATCCGTCTCCAAATTCTTTCATCCGATCTCAGAACAACTCAACATTGTCCCCCAGGTCCTCCTCCGAGGACTCCTGATCCCCCTGGCCGGCCGCATCCGTTCCGCCCTGCCCTGCTTCCAGGCCCGGGACCTCCCCGGCGGCGGACGTGGTGAGAATCGTCTGGTGGACCGCGCGTTCCTTTTCCATCGTATACGAGGCTTCGAGCGCCCTGATGAACTCGGCGTCCTCCGCGGCCACGCCTTCCGGGAACAAGGATTGCGCCAGTGTTGAAATGCCTTCCAGTTCGACGGTAGCCGAATGCATCACTCCGGAAATCCTGTGATGCATGTCGACGCCCTCCGCGGTACTTCTGATATCTCCGGCAAGCGCCGCACCCTCTTCGCAGACATCCCTCAAGTAGGCGCCGACCGAGTCGTTAACGCCGCGGAGCACCTCTATCTGAGCCCTGAGCGCCCCGCTTATGGAAGCCATCCCGCCATCGCCTTCGTCCGTCCCGAACTGCCCGGACAATTCGACCGACGCCTTGGTGACCTTGCCGAGCGAATCCGTAACCTGATCGATGCAGCCGCAAGATCCGACCGAAAGCTGGTGGAAGGCATCCGCGAGAGCCGCCAGAGCGCTGCCTTCCTCATTCATGTGCGAGGCCTTGACCATCGCGTTCAGCGCAATCAGTTTCAACTTCATCCCGATGCCCTGGATGTCTCCGGCAAACTGGCGCATATTCCCCAGCGTGGACCCCGCCGACCCCATGGCCGAAAGGAGTGCGCCCCTGGCTTCGCCGTATCCCGACATGGCCGAGGAAATCAGGGACACGTTTCCCTCGAGCTTCGAGAGAAACGACCGTTCGGTCTCGTCCGCGGTGCCCGTCAGGTCCCGCGTCTCCTCCAGGATGCGGGAGATGTTGGAGGCGATCTGGCCGAGATTTCCTATCACCGTATCAACCGCTTCAACGAGTTCGTCCGCGGCCTGGCGGAGTTGCGCCGCCTCAAGGCCACAAACCCTTCCCGACCGGCGCAAGCCGCGAGCGGCAATGCTGCGGCGGTGGGCTCCCCACAAGCCCGCCCCACCGCTTTCCCCCGTTTGCACCACTCCGCCGCCCCCGTTGAGCAGACTCCGAAAGGACTCCGAAGCGTGCTCAATACGCTGCCTCGTAATGTCGTGGAACTGAATGGACGAGACGATCTCGCCCGTGCTGCGAAAAATTGCCTCAAAGCGGCCCGTTATTCCGGCCGCGACATGCGAAGACTGCTCGTGCTTTTCGGTGAGCGCCCGGAGACTCGTGAGAATGGAGTCGAAAAGACGCTTTGCCTGTTCGCGCCTGACGGAATCGAGAGACACGACCTTGCCCAGAGTTTCGCTGATCAGCCGCCGGAAGCTCTCGGAGAGTTCGAGAAGCTGTTCGTGCTTGGATTCTATCTCGCGCGCCATCCGCGCAACTTCCTCGCTCAGGATTCCGAAGCCGCTTCGCTCATCCCCCACCCTCGCGCTCTCCACCCTGGTGGAAATACAGAGCACGCGAAGCGACATGACCGTCTTCCGGAAACCCTCAAGCTGCGCCTGCATCCGTGCGAGATCGTCGAGAATCTCCCGAAGCCTCTCCACGCTCTTGGCCGAACGCTGCTCAAGCCGGTTGACCGTGTCGAAAATCTGCTGGAACGCATCGATGGCCCCCGAGACCTCCTCGCCCGACAGCAGGTTTGCTATGGAGGACGATTCCCGGGAGAGGTTTCCCGTCCTCACGTAGAAATCCTGCAATTTTTCTCCCAGAGCGAGAAAATCACCTTCGGAGGAACCGCTCAGCACCTCCAACTCCCGGCTGATATCGTCGAGTTGGACCGCCGTGCGTTCCCAGGAGGTCCCCCGCTTCCATGCGGCCGCGGGAGCCCGGCAAAGATCGCCGAATTTTCTAACCAGTGGAATCGCCTTATCTTTGATGAGCATTTTTTCTCATCCTGTGGTTTTCAGACCGTCCCTTTCCCCCGGAAAGCTCCGGATTTCATTTATGGCGCTTCTGCCACGGGTAGCGCATTCTCAACTCGCACATCTTGCGCAGGACCTGGCTCACCAGGGGAAAATCGCCCGCCCCGTGGCCGATGAACCGGGGACGGAGCTGCTGAGCCTCTATAACCGTTTCTGTGGCGCCCTCGAGGAGGACCAGAATGACGCGAACATCATCGAGCAGATCTTCCAGGGCGATGAATGCGTGAAGCTCCGGGCGGCTGGCGACCACGATTATGGCCACATCGATTCTGGAATCCGGATTTCGAAGCCTCCGCGCGAAGTGTTCAGGCGAGTTGAAAGTCATTATCGACCGTTCGGAGACCACCTCTCGGATTGCTTTTTTCAGCTCGAGAATCGACCCGTTGGAAGCTTCCGTCCCACATAGGGAAACCCTCATTACTGGAGCCCCTCCTGACTGTTCTGTTGACTGTGATCTTGCAGCCAGCAAAGAGAGCAAAGTCCGTACCACTTGAACCTTTGAGGGAAATCAGATGGAATAACAAGCTCTTGATTCAGGATGGGGAGAGGAAAGAGGAGGGATTAGGCTGCCCCGAAAGGCAGGACTAATCCCGCATTTCAGGATAGGCATTCCTGTTTTTCAGGACACTGCATCGCCGAAAACTCCTGGCCGGTCAGGGATAGATTGTACTTTTGCAGAAAGTAATAGAGACGCGATCTCGAGAGATCGCACAGCCGGCACGCCTCTCTTACGCTGCCGCGCGCCTGCTGGACAATGCGGCCGAAGTAGTCCCTTTCCGCCTGTTCCAGCAAGGTTTCGCGAAATTCCTTATAGCCGGCGAACTCCGGGACAAAACGGCGGCCCCCTTGCGCGGCGCCGTTGGTTTTCCCTACGAGCCGCAACCTCTTTTCCAGAGACAGCCGCGCAACTTTGGCCCTTATGTTCACGGGCAAGTGGTTGGGATAGAGCACGGGTTCGTTGTAGGCGACAGCCAGAGCGCTCTGCAGCATGGCGAAAAGCTCCCGGACGTTTCCCGGCCAGTCGTATTTCTGAAGAATCTTGATGAATTCTGGCGATATGCCCTTAAGCCCGATCCCCATCTTGCTGAAGCATTTTGCCAGATA
>JAJFVB010000230.1 GCA_021372055.1 Desulfobacteraceae bacterium
ATGGACCGGTATTTCTCCTCGCCTTTTTTCATATCCTCCTCCGCCTGCATGCGGGTCCGGACTTCCTCGGATAGTCGCCTGTTTCGTTTCAGGATAACGAATATGGATATCGAAAGAGGGCCGAGAACCGCGAGCAGCAGCCAGATGGAGGCGAATTTGATGTAGGTGAGTATTTCTTTCTGTTCCTGGATCGCCTTGGCCATGTACATGCCGGTACCGATGTAGCATTCGATTTCGGGCAGACCGACCACATACGTCAGCTTAGTCTGAAAATCGTAAACGCCGGGAAGGTTATAGTGGTATTGAACGAAAGACCCATTCGGGTATTTCCTGACGGCATCGGCCAGTTCGCGGATGATGTAGACACCGTTTGCGTCCTGCAGATCCCATTGATTCGTTGATTCCTTCATCGGTTCAAACGGCTGAACGAGCATCTCCCCGCCGAAGGAGCTCATGAAGACATAATTGTCGCCGTACTCGTCCCTGTACGTCATGGTGCGAACAAGCGCCCGGATCCGCCGAATGGCTTCCTCGCGCCCTATCTCGCCGATACGCAGATCCGTCAGCACAGGTTCCACGGCGTTGCGGGCAACGGTGACAATGTTGACGAGGTCTTGATGGTACTGTTTTTCAACGCGCTCAAACAGGGAGTTCATAGAGCGCTGGGAGAAAATGAGGAACGCTCCAATGGAAAAACACGCTAGAAGGACAAGGAGAACCAGGGACGGCGCCAGAAGGACCCTGCCCGGTTTATCTCTGCCCGAAACCTTCATGAAAACACTTCCTTGCTCTTCCGGAATCTCTTTTCTGAAAAACCATACCGGCTATTGATCCGGTACGCCCTTGTAAGCGGCGATCGGGCCGCGGGCCCGCATTGTGTCGGTACAGATGGTTGAACCGGCCGAAATCGCCGACGCGAAGCATCCCTCCGGTTCAAAACCCCGACTGATTGTGAAAATGCCTCAGATGATTTTGTCTTGAACTCAATTTAGCGAAAATCGTGTTCAATTTCGACATAATTCGACGCGAGGAGGAAAGAGGAGCGCTCGGGCGCCGGCGGCTGCCGGCCAACGGCCGCAACCGCCAGCGCCGAAATGAGCCGCGTAGCGGCGTGGGGGTGTGGGGGGCGAGCTCCCCACGTTTTTCAAAAGCGTTCTAAGGCCTGCCGCGCGCGCTCACACGTTGAAGTAGATCTTTTTGAGCTGTTCTTCAAAGCTCGAAGAAGCGCGCACCAGCATGTCGAATTCCTCTCTCGGGAGCGAAAACACCTCCAGCATTTCGCCCGCCCTGACCGTGGCCGTTCTTTTTACGTTTTTGAGCAGCGCCACCTCGCCGAAAAAGTCTCCCGCACTCAATGCGGCGACAAGCCGGTCCTCTCCTTCGATGTTCTTGCAGACCTCGGCTGTCCCCGAGCGGATCAGGTAAAACTTATCGCCCTCCTCGCCCTCCCGGATAACCACTTCGCCCGGACCATATGTTTCGAGGCGCATCTGGTTGGCGGCGGTTGCAAGGAAGGACGAATCGGTCGTGGAGAATACCGGGCATTTCTGAAGAAAATTGCAGATTGCGAGTGTGTCCGCGACGAGAACGTTTGAAACGATATGGCCGTCAACCAGATTCACCACCCGGTCGGCAACGTCGATGATACGGTTGTCGTGGGTCACGATGATGATGGTGCAGTGCTCCTCGCGCGCCCTCTTTCTGAAAAGCTCGACCACCTGCCGGCCGGTATCCTTGTCCAGCGCCGCCGTGGGCTCATCGGCCAGGATCAGGCCCGGATGGTTGATCAGGGCCCTGCCGATCGCGACACGCTGGCGCTGCCCGCCCGAAAGCTTTTCCGGCTTGTAGTGCATGCGGGCCTCCATGCCCAGTTCCCTTAGGATTTCGGCGGGACGCGATGCAAATTCGTCCTTCGAGCAGGGAAAGAGCTCCATGGCGAGCGCCAGGGTCTGGAAGGCAGTCAGGGATTCAAACAGATTGTGGGCCTGAAAGATAAAACCGATGTTTTTCCGGGTCTGCTGAAGTCCAACCGGGCTCAAGCCCTTGAGTTCCTTTCCCAGGACCTTCATCCGGCCCTCCTGCACGGAACGCAACGCGCCGATGAGGGTCAGGAGCGTGGTCTTGCCCGAACCGGAAGGCCCCGTCATGATCACGATCTCGCCCGGAAAGAGCTTCAACTCATTGTTGTAGAGGACCTGCTTCCTGCTTTCTCCTTCCCCGAAGCTGAAGTTGATGCCGGACAGATCGACGGAAGGCTCCAGATGCCGAGCGCGGATGGAAAACCCGGCTTCGTTTGTTTGCCGCAACAGCGATGTTTTTGTCTTTTCTTCCACCATGGAGCTTTCCTTAACGCACGCCGGATTCTACCCGAACACTTCCGCGGGATCCGAGGACGTGACTTTCTTTACGGCCAGGATGCCCGCGATGGTGCACATGGTGACCGTAAGGGTCAGTATGATCGCGATTCGGCCCAGGGTCATAAACATGAGGATACCGGTAGAGGCTTCGATTGCCACATAGAGGATAAAGGAAAATCCCATCCCGAAGACAAATCCCAGAAGGGAGACCAGAAGCGACTGCCGTATGACGAGCCGGAAAAGGTACTTCTCGGAAAAACCCATTGCCTTGAGCGTCGCATACTGCGGCATGTGATCGGCTATTTCGTTGTAGAGTATCTGGTAGCAGATCATCACACCGATGAAAAAACCGATAACGAGTCCGACGCCGAAGATGGCTCCGATGGGAACCGCCGTGATGGTGTAGCGCACTTCACGCTGCCTCATCTCTTCCGGTGTCAGAAGGATGATGTCCGGCGGAAGGTTTCTCAGTATATCCTTCTTGAGCGACTGCACGTCCACGCCGGGTTTGGTGCGGATCAGGCCATAGGAGACCTGGTCCCTGGACGACGGGGGCCGGTACTGAAGGAAAGTGCCCTGCCCCATCAGGATCGTGCCGTCGTTGGAGAAGTTCGGCCCGAAATCGAAGAATCCCGCCACCCGGCAGTCCCTGCCGTCAACCGTAACGATCTGATCCCGCTCCATGCCGCCGTATATGGCCCGGGACCTGGAATCGAAGAGGATCGTTCCCGGCTTTTTGAGTTCGTTCAGGACCGACGGACTCAAGCCGATATCCAAGGGAGCGGCGTCCGGCGGAAAAGCCAGCAGGAAAATCAGCCTGGATTGCTTGGTTTCCTTGTTTTCAAGGGTGACAATGCCCTTGTAGACGGGAATGACCTCCGAGACTTCGGGAAATGCGAGACCCTGCTGGAGCCTGACCCGGTTGAACCTGTTGAATTTATTCATATGCACGGATCTGTCGCTCATCATGATGAGATCCGCGTTGAAGGCGCCGGCCAGAAGGGACTGGCTGTCGTTTATGCCGTTGAAAAATCCCATCTCCATGAACATGATGAGAACGGTGAAGGCCGTGGCGCCCAGGGACAAAGCCATGCGGCGCCTGTTGTGGATGAGCATGCTCGTGGCAAGAAAGACTTTACGTGGCCTGACCATGGCTAATAGAGCTCGGCCGGATCCGTCTTACGGATCTTCTGCAGCGCAAGGCCGCTGGAGATGACGCACATGAGCAGGGTCATGGAAAAAACGAAAAGGACCAGCGAGGGGCTGAAGTCCATGGGCATGCGCGAAAGATAGTGCACCATGCGGAAGATACAGAAGGCAAGAAGCGCCGAGACGGGAAAGCTCGAGAAGGCATAGATCATTCCCTGCTTGACCCCTATTCCGTAGATAAACCAGACGCCGAAACCCATGGCCTTAAGAGTCGCGAACTCGTTCAGTCTCTTGGTGATATCCGTCGCAAGGACCTGGAAGAGGATCACCACCCCCACCAGGAAAGCCGTGAACACGCCCACCAGGAATATGATCCCCACCGGCTTGACCGCAGTGAAGTAATCCTGTTCCTGACGGAGCATGCGGCTCCGCTCCAGCACCCTGATATCGGAAGGCAGCGCGGCCTCGATGCTGCGCCTGGCCTCCTCGCGATCCGTCCCGGGTTTCAGGCGGATGAAACCGTAGTTGACCATCCTCGGGTTTGACTTCGTGAAGCTGGAGAAACTCTCTTCGCTTATGAGGCAGCATCCCTCGGAAAAAAGCGACACGCCGAGCTTGAAGTAACTCGCAATGGTGGCGTGGACCTTGTTGATCTTGACCACCCTCCCAAGGGAGATGTCGCCATAGTCCTTGTGGGAATAAAGGTCCAGCATAATCGAGCAGTTATTCTCAAGCGTATTCAGACCGGAGAGCACAACCGGGTTCTTTACGAATTGCGGGTCGAGACCCATGCCGATGAGCAGGATCTGGCAGACCATTTTCGTGTCGGGATCTTCCCAGTCCCCCCTTGCCAGCTTGAGAGACATGGTCGAGTCCACCACCGTGACGGCCCTTGCCTGCGACAGCCGAATCCTGTCAAAGAGGCCGGTCGAGCCGACATACTGGTACTTGTCGGAAACGAGCGCCAGGTCATAGTCGAAACACTCGAAAAGGACGATGGCGGCGGCCCTGGCTCCGCGGAGAAAACCGAGCTGCATGAAAACCAGCAGGATGGAAAACGCAATGCCGGCGGTGGCGGCCAGCATACGTTTCTTGTTCTGGAAAACATTGCTCCTGGCAACAGGAATGCCCATTTCCCCACCGGATCACTGCAGCTGAATGGAAACATCCACTTCGACATTGATCAGTTGTGATGCAAGCCGCACGTCGTCGAGCCTGATTCTGACCGGCGCGGTTCTCGCCGGAAGCGCAATCACCCGCCCGATGGTTTCCACTTGGCCCGCAAGCGGTTCGGGGAGCGACTTGCTCGTGATCTCCACCTTCATTCCAGGCTTGATCTGGAGCAAATCACGATCATAGACGTCCGCCACCACATACATGTGTTCGAGATCGCCCATGTTGACGATTGGCCCGGGGCCGCCCACTTCGCCCTCGCTCTGAAAGATCTCCAGAACGGTTCCGTCCACCGGAGCCCTGATAACGGAGTGCTTCAGCCTTTCCTTTGCGAGTTCGAGCTGCTGAGTGGCGCGCCTGATGTTGATCTCACGGTTCAACTTCAGCCGGTTCAGCTCGGCCCCGGCAAGCTCGACGTTCATCCCGGCACCCGACAAAGCATACTTGGACTCCCCCATTGCGGAATTCAGCTTGATCTGAGCCACCCTGGCCTCAGTCTGGCGATCGTCCATCTGCTGGGCGGAAAGGGATTCTCCTCCTATCTTCTGAAATCTCTGCAATCGCCTGGAAGAAAGTTCGTGCTCCTCCTTCACCGATTTCAGCTTCAATTCCTGCCGGGCAAGGCTTTCGGCTCGCGACTCCTCGGCCTGCCTGAGCTTGAGCTCCTGAAGGGAGACGGCGATATTCCCCGCTTCATCGGCTTCCTTGAGGGCAATCTCGGCCAGGGCAAGTTCCTGCTGGAGGAGGGCATTACTGCGGAAGATTATCAGAGGCGAATCTCTCTTGACGAAGTCGCCTTCTTTCGCGCAGACCGCCACCACCGGGTCCCCGTTCGGTCCGGCCAGGCTCACGACGCCCCCCCTGGGCTCGATCCTACCGAGGGCCCCGATCTTCCGAAGCTCCCCGGATTCCGCATACGGGCTGCAGAAAAGCAGCAGGGAGGCCAAGATCAACACCGCCACACGCATCGCGCAGTTCCTTTTTGTCTGCGTTGTGAACACAACACGAATCGGCTTCCCGCCACGCGACCGGCTAATCCATGAAGGGAAGCGACATCAGCGAGCTCGATCGAAAATGGAGCGTCTTGTTTTCCTCATGCAACAGGGTCCCGGAAACGAACCTGAGCCGGACCAGGTCCTGCGCAAAATTGCTCATGGCGCTCAACTCGGCCATTCTGGCAGAGAGATGATCGTCTTCCATCTGGATGAGAGTCGTCAGGCTGCCTTCACCCTGCTGGAGCTTGGTGGTTTCGAATTGCACGGCTTTTTCATACGTGATCCTGGACTGGTTGGCATAA
This sequence comes from Desulfobacteraceae bacterium, assembly GCA_021372055.1. Lineage (GTDB taxonomy): Bacteria > Desulfobacterota > Syntrophobacteria > Syntrophobacterales > Syntrophobacteraceae > SbD1. The sequence continues at coordinate 5,977 of JAJFVB010000230.1, forward strand.
CCGTACTGGATCGCATGGCTCTTGAGCGATTCGAGGGCCGTGAGCACATCGGACCCGATGGTATTGGCAAGCGAGTCGACGGAAAGCTCGGTTTCCTTGACTATGGCGCGGCGGCGCGCCGCCTCGCCCTTGGCGATATTGTTCTGTATGGGAAGCTCCAGGACCAGTCCGGCATAAACGTTAGGGCCCTGCGCGGTTCCGGAAAAGGCGCTGAGATAACGCTTGATATCGCTTGACTCGTCAAGGGCGGCATAGCCCATCTTCAGATCAAAATCGAGACGCGGCCGGGTTTGCTTCTCGGCCCTCCTGGACAAGATCTGTTCCGTGTTGATGCCCGTCCTGCCGGCCCTGTAATCCTCCCTGCGGTTCAAAGACTCGGAGATGAACGTGTGCGGCGAAGCGCTCTCGATCCGCTCCGGAGGGATGACGTCCGGAAAACTCCCTTCGGGAAGAGGCGCGGCGGGAAGCTCCTGCGGACTGTAGCCCATGGCAAGGGCCAGGGCCTGTCTCGCCTTATAGAGTCCCAGCAGGGCTTCACGCAGGTCGCTCTGCCTGAGCTTTATCTTGGCCTGGGCCTGGCTCAGTTGATCGGGCGGCGCAATTCCTCCCTGAACGAGCAGTTCGAGAATTCCCAAAATCCGTCGGACACGGCTTATGGCGTTTTCGCTCAACGCCACGCCCTCCTTGGCCGCAAGACATTCCCAGAAAGCGGCGGAAGTCGTATACACATACTTGGAGATGTTGTACTTGGAGAGCTGTTCCGTTGCGAGGAGGTTCGACTTCGCCGCCAGTTCCTCCGCCCCGGCATCGTCCACACCCAACCCCCTCAAAAGAGGCACCACGACCTCAACGCCCGTCTGGACCTGATTTGCGGCCAGCAACTGGGAAATATCATCCTTGTAGTCCACCGTCGCGATGGAAGGGATTATCCTGATACCGCTTCTGAACGGTTTGATAAGGCCAAGATTGTAAACCGTTTGCTCCGTATGGATGGCAAGGGGGCCGAGGCCGGTAAGCGGATCGATAAGACCCGCTCTGTTCGCAATTGTGAGCGGAGTATCCGCATCCTGCCGCGATAAATTCGCGTATGCGGTCCAGTCGAATTTTCCCGTAGCGGTCTGGAGCAATCCCGTTTTCTGCTCCACGCTTGCCTGCTGGATTTTTACTCCGGGACTGGACCTCAGGGTCCTGAAGACGGCGTTCTCGAGCGAAATGGTCTCTTCCGCGGCCGCAGCAGGCGGAGGCGCGGCAAAAACGAACCCGAAAAGAACCGTCAGCAAGATTTTCCCGATAGCCTTTTCCATGGGCATGCCCCGCCTGTACCGTTTCCGCTCATAGCAGCAGCCCTGACTCGAATGGCGAGCATTGCATATGCGTTTGCGCGCCATGGAGAGAAACTGCGCAGGCAGAATAGTAAGAATCCACACTATATAAAAGAGATTTCTACTTTGTATTTAGTATCAAAAAGTATAGCAATGCGACTGGAGTGTCAACATAATTTTGGCGTCTACTCTACAGGAATGAGACATTTAAGAAGGCGCGATCATTTATATGGTCTCTTGATGCCAGGCTTTTCCTAAGCGTTATTTCAAAATTTCAATCGATTCTTCTTCGGATCTTCGGATAAACTTCAAAAGATAATCCGGCCGATGGAATCCGTAGATTCCAAACGGCATTCTCTTCCCGAGTTAAAGCCCTGGACCGGTCCGACATAAGGGTTCGTTCGTAAGAATACGAAAAACTGAATACGCATTTTCGTTCAAGAATGTACCAAAGAATGCTTTTGAAAAGCGTGGGAACTGCGCCCCCCACACCTCCCCGCCGCCACGCGGCTCATTTTGGCGCTACGGCTGCGGCCGTTTGGGTGCCGCCGCCAGCGCCGCGCGCGGGGAATTCCAGATGGCCGGAATCGACCAGGTTCTCCATCGTCTGGAACAACCGCCTGTAAGCCCCGCAATAGGGGTCCTTTCTCATGAGGTCGCCGTAGACCGTGAAAGCTCTTACCGGGCATCCTCCATGGCACAGGCTCAGATATTCGCACTCGAGACAGTCTTCCCGCTCGATCAGTATGCCGGGCCTCGATTTCAAATCCCGCCGCGCGCCGCTCTTCCGGAGCATTTCCGTGAGGCTGCCCTCATCCAGGATGTTTCCGAACCGGTGGTCCGGATAGCTCGTCACCCAGCAGTCACATTGGGCAACGTGACCGCGGGGTCCGACGCAGACAAACTCGTTTGCGCAATTGTCTCTCCAGATACAGTTGAGTTCCTTTGTGCCGTTCAGGAAATACTCGGAAAGACTGTGAAACGGCCCAAGCCTGACGCCCGCCTCAAGGCCGCGCCGCGTCCAGATTTCGGCCAATTCCGAGAGAAACCGGCCCAGTCCGGCCTCATCGAGTGGAAAGCCCGGTTTCACTTCGCCGCCGGCTCCGCCCGGGAACGGCGTATTGACCTGAAAATCGCTCAGTCCGAGTTCATCGGCGAAGTACGAATAGAAGCGCTCGGCCCCGAGTTCAAGGGTCTTTGAATTCGGGATGGCAATGATTCCGACCTTTATCCCGGCATCCCGGGCTTCACGGAGCTTCCGGGTCCAGATGAGGTTGTACTCCACGGTCCCGCCCGCTTTGAGCCTCCTGTGAAGATTGGGGAAGTCCATGGAGGAACCCGCGGAGTTGCCGAACATCTCCGAAATTATCCCGTTCCACTTTGCGTCGTAACCGAGCAGGTTGGACTGCAGATAATGAAAGACCCTCTTGCCCCTGGCTTCGGCCATGTCGCCGATGAGATCGTAAGCGCGTCGATACCAATCCGGCGGCAACGTCAGGACTTCCCCGCCCTGCCAGTAGATGCACAGGCTGTCCCGCTGGATCGATTCCATGTGATCCATGACTTTGCCGGTTATGATTCCAAGCTGATCGATTTCGAGACAGTGCTCCGATTTCCGTTCGAAGCAGTAATCGCAGTCGGCGTTGCATCGCAGAGTGGGCAGCAAAATGAGAGAGAAGCTTCCCATCACCGCGCCTTCGGGCTCCCCGAATCGTACGAATCGAGATCGCTCCGCAGATCTTCGGCAGCCCCCTTGAGAACCCGGAAAAGGGACTTCACGCCTTCGCAGTCGTATTCCCGCGCAGGCAGCCGGAAATATCCGGCGCAATGTTCGATGTGCTCGCAGCGTGCGGATTCGCACTCGCGAATGACAAACCCGGGTTCCGGAACAAAATACCCCGAACCGTCCGGCACCTTGAACCGCCTGCCGGGAGTCACCAGTCCGTCATCCGTTACATGGCGGTAAAGGCCGGGGTCTTCTTCCTGCACCGTCCAGAGAGTCAACCGTTCACGGCGGTAAAAGGCGAGCAGCAGGCTGTGAAAATATTCTACCGGTTGCGTGACGGCTGTCTGATGAAGATACGCATGAAGCACCCGGTGCAGTTCTTCAACGAGCGGCGGACCGGGCTGCAAAACGTCCAGTTTGACCGCAAAGTTCAACGCCACGGCGAGCTTCACGGCTTTTGAAAACCCCGCTGCGACAGGAATCGTGGCCCGGACGGGGTGATTGGTCAGAAGAGGGGTCCAACGGTAGAGCAGGGGCAGTTCTTCCAGCGGATTCCCTACAACGAGGTCGACCGGGACACCCGGTCCCTTTTCCACAAGCGGATCGGGCTCGGAGTCGAGGCCCGTCACCTGTACATGGCAAATCCGCTGAAGGTTACCGGAGCAAAGACACTCCGCAAGCTCGGAAGGATCCCGGGAACGGATTATGAGGTTACTATCGCCGTGACCGGAAGCCATTGAAGCAGGGACATTATGGATGAAAGACTCTGTCACGATAATGCCCCCTGCAACAAACACCTCTCGGAACACCAGAAAGCGGGAAAATGAGTCCCCCGCACCCCCGCAAGCGCTCGGCGCCAACGGGTGCAGCCGTGCGCCAAAATGAGCCGCGTACCAATGCGTATCAGAAGCGATTGACCCAGGCCGCTCCACGGTTGGCCCAGGCCGCGCCGCGATTTGCCCATGCGCCACCGCCCCCTGCCTTGTTCACCCAGGCTCCTCCGGGACCGGCCGCATTGACCCAGCTTCCACCGCCGCCGCCGGCGTTGATCCAGGCCGCTCCGCCGTTGGCCCATACGCCGCCGTGGTTCGACCATGCTCCGCCGCCTCCGGCCCTGTTGGCCCAGGCGCCACCGCCACCGGCCTTATTGGCCCACGCTCCTCCGGGACCGGCGCGATTGGCCCACGCGGCCGCTTCCGCTTCGTTGCCCGAACTCAGAAGAGATCCGCCGCCGACAGCGACTCCGATGACGACCAGCGACCATTTTCTCAGGCCAAGAAGGAACTGCCTACGGTCCACTCTCCCCTCTTCCTTTTCAGCACTGTCTTCACCCTGCTGTGTTTTGAGATCCTGGTCCATATTCAACCTCTATTCTTCTCGGTGTAGGAAAGTATTCTCCATGCATAAGAAATTCGCCGTATCGGCCAAAATCGTACACATAGGGCATAAGTCGGCATTCCGGCCTTTCATTTGGGCGCTTCGCCACTCTGGGCCTCAACGCCCAACCGTGAAAAATGCAGGCTCACGATCCGCCATTTGCCTTTCACTTTTTCGAGCGTACCGGAGATATTGAAGGCGCGTTCCTTCTTTTCGTTCTGGACGCTGCCTTCGATGCTGGTGGAAGCGGCAAACCACGCCACACCGTTCCGGGAACCGGTCGCAATGGTGTCGAGTTTGAAATGAAGCGTATTGGGCTCAAATCTGGTGAAGAACTGATTGTAGGCCCCGCCGATCGCTTCTTCGCCCATGTAGAACTCGCCCGGTCCCGTACCCACCAGGACCGCATTGGGCCCGGTCGCGTAGGTTTCCATCACTGCCTTGAGATCGTGCGAGTTCAGCGCCTGATTGTGCTTCTGGATCACCGCCTTGATGTTCGCATCCGGACCCTCTCCCTTCTGTTTGGCCAAAGCAGGAGAAGCAAATGCGAAGAATGCGATAAACATCAACATCACGCTTCGTTTGAGCACCATGGCTTTCCTTTCCCTTGCATTGAATGATAATCAAAAAGCGGTTCTCTTACTTGATGGGCGGGAGAATTCTCCCGCTGCGTCTAACAAGAGGAATGGCCCCGGAAAGGGCTTTGAATCGGGAATTGTCCAACTTCGGCGTGCTCATATGGATGACCGATTTTCCGTTTATCTCCTCTTCGGCCTCTTCTTGATCCGGCAGGACGCTGAAAGGGTAACAACGTCCGATCTCCACTGGCGAATCAGCGCCTCCAATCTTTATTCCTGTGTCGTGAAGTGAATGGACAATGGTACCATATATAAAGGTTTTGCCGCAACGGATTGTTTCCCGCCGGATTCGGCAGGTGGAGCGTCTACGGCTTTAAGCGGCCGATTGGCGCTTGCGGCGGGCGCCCGGCCTGACGCGCGCGCGTAAGGCCGCGACGGAAATCCCGAGGTGCGCGGGGGAAATCATTCCCCCGCTCTTTGGTGTCCTGGAAGTACGCAACGTTGTGTCAGGAGAAGACTTGCGGGCTAGAGTTGTTTGAAGAAATCAAGAACGAAGTTGATATGCTCCTTCATGGCCTGAACCGCGCAATCGGGGTCGTGCGAACGGATGCCGTTGAATATCCGCGTATGCTGGTCGGTCACTATTTCAAGGGTCGCGGGCCTGCTGTAGAGGAGCCTGAGGTTCGTGGAAATCCCGAAAAAGAGAAGCTCGTAGAAATTTTTCATGATTCTTATATGCGCGGTGTTTTTCGTGGCGTATGCGATTCCCATGTGAAACGCAACGTCCGGCTCCTGGCCAAGCCCACCCTGCCGGATTTCGAGCGATATCTCTTCAAGGCACTTTTCCAGATCACGGATGTCTTCCTCCGTGGCCCGGTTCGCCGCCATCATGACCGCGTTGCACTCAAGCCCGAGCCTCACCTCGAGCAGATCGACAAGGCTCACTTCCTGATCGTTCATGATAGCCGAAAACGGGTTCTTTTCCGCCGAAAAGGCGGCCGGGTTCACGAAGGTTCCCTGTCCCTGCCGATGTTCGAGCAA
>JAJFVB010000268.1 GCA_021372055.1 Desulfobacteraceae bacterium
GGCCCCCTGTTTATCGGGAAAGACACCCACGCGCTCTCGGAACCCAGTTTCGCAACCGCCGTTGAGGTCCTCGCGGCAAACGGCGTGCCGGTCATGGTGCAGTCCGACTGGGGCTTTACCCCGACGCCCGTGATCTCGCACGCGATCCTCCGGTACAACGCGGCTAACCGCGAGCGTGCCGACGGGATCGTGATCACCCCTTCCCACAACCCCCCCGAGGACGGCGGTTTCAAGTACAACCCCCCGAACGGCGGTCCGGCCGATACCGACATTACCGCATCGATCCAGAACCGCGCAAACGAACTGCTGCGCTCCAGGAACGCGGAGGTCAGGCGCATCCCCTACGAGCGGGCGGTGCGTAGCGGCCTCGTTATCGAACACGATTATATCGGTTCCTACGTCGGAGAACTCGGCGAAGTGATCGACATGGAGGCTATCCGCTCGGCCGGAATCCGCATCGGAGCAGACCCGATGGGCGGTTCCTCCCTGCCTTATTGGGAACCGATCGCCTCACGCTACGGCATTTCCCTTGAGATCGTAAACACTCGGGTTGACCCGACATTCGCGTTCATGTCCGTCGACAAGGACGGCAAGATCCGTATGGACTGTTCCTCCGCCTTCGCGATGGCCCGGCTTATCGGCCTCAAGGAACGGTTCGACATCGCGTTCGGAAACGATACGGACAGCGACAGGCACGGCATCGTCACGCGCAGTTCGGGATTGATGAACCCGAACCACTATCTATCGGCGGCCGTCTGGTATCTGTTCCAAAACAGGCCGGGATGGCGGGCCGATGCCGGTGTGGGCAAGACCCTCGTTTCGAGCGCGATGATAGACAGGGTCTCCGAATACCTCGGCCGCAGGGTTTTCGAAGTGCCGGTCGGATTCAAATGGTTTGTTGGAGGGCTCTTGGAGGGACTGTTCGGTTTTGCGGGCGAGGAAAGCGCCGGGGCCTCTTTTCTGCGGCTCGACGGAAGCCCCTGGTCAACCGATAAGGACGGAATCATACTCGATCTTCTGGCAGCCGAGATAATGGCGAAAACGGGAAACGATCCGGGACTGATTTATAAGGACCTCACCAACCGCTTCGGCTCCCCGATATACGAAAGACTGGACGCTCCGGCCACCGATGAGCAGAAAAAGGTTCTGAAAAACATCACACCCGAGCACATCACCGCCACCACACTCGCCGGAGAGAAAATATTGGCCAAGATCAGCCATGCACCGGCAAACGGAGCGCCTATCGGCGGCATCAAGATAACGACGGAAAACGGCTGGTTTGCCGCGCGCCCCTCCGGCACCGAAGACATCTACAAGATCTACACGGAGAGCTTCAAAAGCCCCCGGCATCTTGAACTCATACAGGAGGAGGCCCAGCGCATCGTCGGGGAGGCGTTCGGCGCCGCTCATCAGTAAAGTGGACTTGTGACAAGGACCCGGCAGGCGGCTTTCCCGATTATTGCCTCTCTTCGTCCGGACCCTGTTCGACGGTCTCCTCGTTTTCATCGCCCTGTCCGGGAGGAGACGCCCCGCCGTTTCTCTGCAGGTTCGGATTGAAATTGGGATCGTTGTATCCCGGCGCCCCGGGGATCGGTGGCGGCACCTGCTGCGGCACGCCCCCGATTTCACGCCCTCTTTTGTCTGCCGTCTGGGCCTGGACGTCGGACTCCCTCACTTGCGGCGCGGGCGCGCCTCCCGGTGGCTGATTCTTCTGTGGTCCGCCCGGGGTCGCGGATGCGGGCTTCACCGCCACTGTCTGGGCGGGGGGCCCGGCGGGCGTGGCCGGCGTCGATATTTTGTTTTCGGCAAACAATGCGATTACGTGCGTCTGCCCGTCTTTTTCGAGCGAGACGCTCTTCGAGTCGATCTTGACTACACGGTAATCGCCGAACTGCTGTCCCTCGCGCACCGTAACGAAAGGAGAGGCTTTCTTCTTGTCCCGGCCCGGAGAGGCCTGGGTCTTTATGCGCAATATAGCCTTACGGTTGTTGCCCTGGACCATCACTCCATCGAGCTGAATATTCGCAATCCCCACGCCGGGACGGTTCGGCTGCTCCGAGGCAACCGCAGATTCCTGCGCGGGCGGTTTCCGGTCCTGAGAAAAAAGGTTCTTTTCCACCATGAGCGAGGCGGTCATGCCCGGAGTGTGAGCCGCCACGACTCCTGCGAATACTGTGACTGCGATGAGGGTTTGTCTGATGGACACGGTATGTGTTCTCCTGGCAAGAGACGGCATCCACGGACCTCTTTGAGCTGATACGGCCTCGAAGGCCCCGGTTTTCTTAAAAGTATCAGATTCATGGAAGTAATTCCAGCACGATAAAGACGACGGGTGCGGTTTGCAATGGTCTTCCGCCGCCGATTCGCCGGGATCGCCCCGGGCAGTTCCCGGACCCTGCGCGGGCAGCCGAAAGCTGTCGGTTTATTGAATACTTACATTGACAGCACAGGCTTCTTCAGATAGCATCCGCATTATAGACGAAGGCTGATCAGTCATACATTCGCGCATGCCGCCCGGCAGTTGCTTTCGGGGGAATCGAATGATTATAGGTCTCGATGTTGGGGGAACTCACACGGATGTCGTCTTGATCGGCGAGGCAGGCCTTCTGAGGCAGGCCAAGGTTGCAACCGATCATTCCAACCTCTTCGAATGCGTCCTGGCCGGGCTGGAGCAGGTGACCAAGGATGTCCCTTCCCAGAGTATCAGAAGGGCCGTTCTCAGTACGACGCTCACCACCAACGCCATCGCGGAAGGCAAGCTCGCACCCACCGGAATGATCGTATCGTCCGGTCCCGGTATCGACCCGGACTGCTTCCGTACCGGAGAGCATTACTATGCCGTCTCGGGATCGATCGATCACCGGGGCAGGGAAGTTCAGCCGATTTCCGAAAGCGAGGTGCGCAAGGTCGCAGGAAAGCTTCAAGCCGACGGCATCAGGCAGGTCGGCGTCGTATCGAAGTTTTCCACGCGCAATCCGAAGCACGAAATGAGGATCGCGGAGATCCTCGGGAAGTCTTTCGATTACGTCGTGCTCGGCCACAGGCTCTCCGGAAACCTCAATTTCCCGCGCAGGATCGCAACGGCTTACCTCAACGGAGCGGTTCACCCGGTACACAAGCAATTCTTTGAAGCCGTGCGCCACTCGCTCGCGCAAAAAGGCCTGGATATCCCCATCTTCGTGCTCAAGGCCGACGGCGGGACCATCTGCTTCGAAGCCTCCATGGATACACCCGGTCAGACCATTCTCTCCGGCCCCGCGGCAAGCGTTATGGGGTCTTTGCTCTTCGCGTCCGAAACGGTCGATACCCTTGTCCTTGACATCGGCGGCACAACCACGGACATGGCCGTGCTCGTTCGCCGCATCCCGCTTTTAGAACCGCTCGGCGGTGAAATCGGCGGCTACAAGACACTCATCCGCTCGCTCAGGACCGAATCCATCGGCCTCGGCGGCGACAGCACCGTCAGGCTCGCAAACGGGGAGATCCAAATTGGGCCCGATCGCCAGGGGCCCGCGATGGCCTATGGAGGGAGCAGTCCCACGCCCACGGACGCTCTTTTCGTACTCGGAAGAGCCAGGGACGGGAATGCGGAGGCGGCTCGGCGGGGACTTCAGCCGATTGCGGACCGCCTTGACGTCTCCGTCGAGCAACTCTCGCATCGCGTGTTCGATCTGGCGTGTACAAAGATAGTCGATGCGGCCCGGAAGATGATCGACGCCATAAACAGCAAGCCCGTCTACACGGTAAGGGAACTCCTCGCAGGCTATCAGGTGGAGCCCCGGGAGATTCTCGTCCTCGGCGGCCCCGCGCCCTTTTTCGCCCAACGCCTCGCCCAAATCACCGGCCTGCAGGCAAACGTGGTCCCTCAATGGCACGTCGCAAACGCCATCGGCGCTGCTCTGGCCAAGACCACCAGCGAGATATCCCTTTTCGCCGACACGGATCGCGGAATTGCCGTCGCCCCCGAGGAAGACTATCAGCAACAGATCAAGCGGGACTTCAACAAGCAGAACGCAATCGAACTCGCCTGCCATCTTCTCCGCAAGAAGTGCATCAAAGCCGGGGCGGACGAAGCCGACCTTGAAATAGAGGTCATCGAGGAGATCCAGTTCAACATGGTGCGGGACTTCTACACGGCCGGGCGGAACATCCGGGTCAAGGTCCAGGTCAAGCCCGGTCTGATTCGCGAGTATCCCCGGATCGCCAAGTTGATCTTCAACTACTGTCCCCTTCCCGGGGCCATTTGAGGCAAACGGAAATGCTCAAAACCAAGGGTAAGACAGGACTGGTGTTTTTTCCCGCATTCGACTGGGCAATAAGCCCGACGCACCCCGAGCGCGAAGAACGACTGCTCTACACACAGGATCAGGTCTTCGAAGAAGGGATCCTGGATATAGACGGAATCATCGAGTTCAAGCCCGAACTTGCGACTCACGAGGATATCCGGCGCGTTCATTTCTGCGTCCCCGACGTTCAAAACGTAATTACGGAATCCCACCTTATCAGCGCCGGCGGAGCCAAGACCATCGGGATTCAGGTACTGGAGAAAAACATCGAGCGCGGCTTTGCTCTCGTGCGGCCTCCCGGCCATCACGCCATGCGGGTGGTGCACGGGGCCAGGGGATTTTGCAACATCAATATCGAAGCCGTGATGATCGAATATCTCCGGAAGGCATATGGAATCGGCCGTGTGGCCATAGTGGACACGGACTGCCATCACGGAGACGGCACCCAGGACATCTACTGGCACGATCCCGATACGCTCTACATTTCCGTTCACCAGGACGGCCGCACCCTCTATCCCGGTTCGGGGTTTCCCTTCGAGATGGGCGGACCCACGGCCGCCGGAACGACGATCAATCTGCCGCTGCCTCCCCGGACATCGGAGGAAGGGTTTCTCTATGTCCTGGATAACGCCATCCTGCCCATTATTTCGGAATTCAAGCCCGACCTCGTCGTGAACTCTGCGGGCCAGGACAATCATTACTCGGACCCGATCACCAACATGAACTTCTCGGCTCACGGCTATGCCGAACTCACCAGCCGCCTCAGGCCGCACATTGCCGTTCTCGAAGGCGGCTACTCCATCGAAGGGGCCCTGCCCTACGTCAACACCGGCATAATCATGGCTCTTGCCGGGCTCGATTACGGCAACGTTCACGAACCCGACTATCAGCCCGAGAAAATCCGGCAGGGAAAGGACATAACGCGCCACATAGAAAAAGTCGTGGCGGAAGTGCTCCGGGTATGGAAAGAAGGGCCGGAAGTCCGCGAAAAGAACCTCCGCGGCGGCAAGTTCGCCCATCGCGACCGGAATATCTTCTACGATACCGATCAAATCCTCGAATCCCAGAGTGAAACGATCCGGGTTTGTCCGCGATGCAGCGGCTATCTTGCGATCGACTCGGAAACGGACGGCGGGCGCAGGATTCTCGCGGTCCACATTCCGCGCAACGCCTGCGACGAATGCCGCGACGAGGGCTACAAATTATATGACTCCACCGACATAAGCAGATATAATCGGATATTTCTACAGGATCGATTATCCGATCAATATCTTACGAGAAGTTAGCTGGTGTCATGGAATCGGTTTTAATCAAAAATTTCTCCGCTGAAGAACTCGAGGCATGGGTCCGGTCTCTCGGTGAAAAGCCCTTTCGCGCGCGTCAACTCTTCCGGCACATGTACGCCCGGAACGTTGGTTCCTGGGACGAGTGCACGGACCTCAGCCGCACCTTTCGCGATCAACTCCGTTTCGCATGCTCGCTCGATGCGCTCGAAATCGCCCGCGTGGACAAGGCCTCCGACGAAACGACGAAATACCTGTTCAGGCTCCGTGACGGAAACCATATAGAGTCCGTACTCATCCCGCACCCGCCCAGCTATACGCTCTGCGTCTCGAGCCAGGTCGGATGCGCGCTCGGATGCAAATTCTGCCTCACCGGAAGCCTCGGGTTCAAACGCAATCTCGAGACGGCGGAAATCGTGGACCAGGCATGCCGGATACTCCGCGACCCCGCCATCAGGCCGAAGATTACGAACATCGTTTTCATGGGCATGGGCGAACCCCTGGCCAACTACGACGCCGTCATCCGCGCCATTCGCATCATCACCGACATGAACGGCCTTGCTTTTTCGCACCGGCGGGTGACGCTTTCCACGGTGGGACTCGTTCCCCAGATGCGACGGCTGGGGCTCGACACGCCGGTCAACCTCGCGGTGAGCCTCCATGCGGCGGAGGACCGCCTTCGCAATGACCTGATGCCGGTAAACAGGACCTACCCGCTGGATGAACTCATGCGGGCCTGCCGCGACTACCCGCTTCCGACTCGAAAGCGGATTACTTTCGAATACATTCTGCTCGACGGCGTCAATGACAGTCCCGGACAGGCAAGGGATCTCGTGCGCATCCTTCACGGAGTTCGCGCAAAGGTGAACCTGATTCCTTTCAACCCGCATCCGGGCGCTCCTTTCGGGGCGCCGTCCGAAGAAAGAATCCTCGCTTTTCAGGAAGTCTTGCAGAAAGCTCGGCTAACTGCCATAATCCGCAAGAGCCGCGGCCACGAGATAAGCGCCGCGTGCGGCCAACTCGCAGCCAAGTGCGCGGTACCTGAAACCTCACCTTGCAGGGATATTGACATTGGGACCTGATTTTACTAAACAAAGCGGTTTGCTTCCCGTCATCGTGCAGAGTGCCAAGACCGGGAAGGTTCTCATGCTGGCCTACATGAACGAACTCGCCTGGCAAAAGACCCTTGAGACCCGCAAGGCCCACTACTGGAGCCGGTCCAGGCAGAAGCTCTGGATGAAGGGGGAAGAGTCGGGAAACGTCCAGCTCGTTCGTGAGATTGCCGTGGACTGCGACTCCGATACCATTCTGCTCAAAATCGAGCAACTGGGTGGCGCGGCCTGCCACACCGGGCACGAGAGCTGTTTTTACCGGTACTACGATGGCGAGGGCGAATTCGTGGTCCGCGGAGAGCCTATCTTCGACCCAAAGGAGGTTTACAGGAAGTGAAACAACTCATGCTGGGCATCCCCAAGGGAAGCCTTCAGGAATCCACCATAAGACTTTTTCAGCAATCGGGATGGAAGATATCTCTTTCGGACAGGAACTATTTCCCCGAGATCAACGATCCGTGCATCAACTGCTCGATCTGCCGAGCACAGGAAATGTCGCGCTATGTCGAAAGCGGGACTTTCGACGCGGGGCTCACGGGCCGTGACTGGATAATGGAAAACGATTCGCAGATTCATGTCGTAGCCGACCTGATATACTCGAAGGTGAGTCAGAGGCCGGCCCGATGGGTCCTCGCCGTTCCGATGGATTCTCCCGTGCGGTCCGAAGAGGACCTCGCAGGCAAGAAAATTGCGACCGAACTCGTAAATTTCACAAAACGCTACTTCGGCTCCAAGGGGATAGAGGTCAATGTCGAGTTTTCGTGGGGCGCAACCGAAGCCAAGGTCATCTCGGGTTTGTGCGACGCGATTGTCGAAGTGACGGAAACCGGATCCACCATGCGGGCCAACGGGCTGAGAATCGTCAAGGAACTTATGCAGTCGAATACGCAGCTCATCGCCAACAAGACCGCATGGAACGATCCGTGGAAGCGCGAGAAGATCGAACATCTTTCCCTTCTCCTTCAGGGGGCGCTCCGGGCCGAGGGCTTCGTGGCCCTTAAGATGAACGTACCGAAGGACAAAATCGAGGAAGTAATCAAAATTCTGCCCAGCCTGAACGCGCCGACCGTCGCCAATCTGTATCAATCGGAATGGCTCTCGGTGGAAACCGTCGTATCCAAGAACCAGGTTCGCGAGCTCATTCCCAAACTGATTAAGAGAGGGGCTGAAGGAATCATTGAATACTCCCTGAACAAGGTATTGTAGACCATCATGAAATCTCCGGTACTCCTGCTGACATTATTCGTGCTCATCCTCGCGGGATGCGCATCGATGAATTCCAATTCCGGGCCGAATTATACCGCGAGACAGCTCCAGGAAATGGGAGAGAAATACCTTACAGCCGGAGACACGCCCAATGCCCTGAAGTGCCTCACGGATGCCGATCGGAAAAGACCGGGCGACCCGGTGCTGCAGTACGATCTCGGCCTTGCCTACAATCAGCGGGGCCTCTCGGACAAGGCGCTCTTTTATCTGCAAAACGCCCTCAAGATAAAGCCCGTCTACCCCGAAGCATTGAACGCAATCGGCACCGTATACGCGGAACGCGGTCAGAACGAACTCGCGCAAGAAGCTTTTCAGAAGGCCCTGGACGATCCGTTCTATCGGACCCCGGGGCTTGCCGCTTACAATCTCGGACGGCTCTATGAGAAGAAAGGCGACCCCGAACGGGCGCTCACCCTTTACCAGCAGGCCGTGAAGTTCGAGGCCGGCTACGGCATCGCCTGGTACCGCATAGGGCAGATACTGGAGACCATGCGAAGAGGGGATGAAGCGCGGCATGCGTACGGAAAGGCCGTCGCCGCAAGCCCCGATCTGGCCGAAGCACACGTGCGCTACGGCATTATGAGCTACCAGGCGGGGGACATGGAGGCGGCGATTTTTTCCCTCACCCGCGTGGGGAAAATAGCCCCGAATACTCCCATGGCCGATGAGGCCCGCGGATATCTGGAAAAGCTCCGCGGGGTCACGCCCGGAAGGCTTTCAGGCGGTCCTTCCGATATTGAAGTGATCACTCATCACGATCTGCAGCGGCAGCAAAAGGCCAAGGTCGCGCCGCCGACGCCGACCGTCAAAATGCAACCTGTCTTTCCGCCTCAGGAACCTTCTTCCAAGGCCCAGCTTCTGCCCGCACCGGCGGTTTCTTCACCTCCGCCCCCGCAGGCGCCGCCCTCCACGGCGGCGGCACCTGTCACGGCCACGGCAGTCCCGGCACCTCCTGTGACGCCACCTGCCCCCCCGGCTCCACCTGCGGCTCCCGTTGCTGCTCCTGCATCTTCTCCTCCGGCGACCACTGCGTCCGTTCCCGCTCCCGAGTCCGCCGATCCGGCCGTTCCGACGTTCAAATATATTGTCCAGGCGGGTTCTTTCGTGGATCAGGAAAAAGCCGAGGAGATGAAGAAAAATCTGCTCGAAAAGGGGTACAAGGTCGTAGTCAAACCGCTCAAGCACCAGGTCCTCGGAAAAGTATACGTCCTTCAGCTTCAGGCGGTCAGCACGATGTCGAAAGCCACTACTCTCATGATGCAACTCGGGAGCGAAGTGCCCGGGGAACCCGTAATCCTCAAGGTCCCCGTGCCCAAGCCTGCGGAACCGCTCCCTTCCCAAGCTCCCGCTCAGTAATCCACCTATACCGCAACGACGACAGAGAAAGGGCAGCCGTGACGTGCAGAAGACTTCAGGATATGACCTCATTCATTGTTATGGATGTGCTCGAACGCGCTCAGGAAATGGAGCGGGCGGGCGAGTCCGTAATCCACATGGAAGTGGGCGAACCCGATTTCAATACGCCCGAGGCCATCAAGAACTCGGCCATTGAAGCGCTCCGGAGGGGCGAGACTCATTATACCCACAGCCTTGGGATACCAAAGCTTCGCGAAGCCATCTGCGATTACTACAGATCGACCTACGGGGTGAGCAACATCGAACCCGACCGGATCATCGTCACTTCCGGCACATCCCCCGCTTTCCTGATCGGCATGAGCACCATCCTCGAATGCGGCGAGGAAGTCATCCTCTCCAATCCGCATTACGCATGCCATCCCAATTTCGTGCGCTTTCTCGAAGCCGAACCCAAGATGATCCCCGTCTATGAGGAAGACGCCTTCCAGTATCGGCCGGAAGCCATCCGCGCAGCGCTCACGCCCAAGACAAAAGCCATTTTGATCAATTCCCCGGCAAATCCCACCGGGAACCTTCTCGAACCGGGCCGCATGGCGGAAATCGCCGACATAGGGCGGCTCATCTTGAGCGATGAGATTTACCACGGGCTCGTCTACGAGGGACGTGCGCACTCCATCCTCGAATTCACGGACAACTGCATTGTCTTCAACGGCTTTTCCAAGCTCTTCGCCATGACCGGATGGCGCCTGGGGTACATGATCGTCCCCAAACACATGATCCGCCCGATGCAGATAATGGTGCAGAACTTCTTCATTTCCGCAAATTCCGTTGCGCAGGCCGCCGGGTACACCGCACTCACGGACCCGAGCGTGGCCGAAGACGTCAAGGCGATGCTCGCAAAGTACGACAAGCGCAGGAAATTTATGATTCCGCGCCTGCGCGAGATCGGATTCGGGATCACGGTCGAACCGACCGGCGCCTTCTACGTGCTCGCCAATGCACGCCGCTTTACCGACGATTCGTATGCGTTCGCATTCGAGATCCTCGAAAATGCCAAGGTCGGCATAACGCCCGGTGTGGATTTCGGATCAAATGCCGAAGGATATGTCAGGTTCAGTTACGCCAATTCACTCGAAAATATCGAAGAAGGTCTGAACCGCATCGAGCGCTATCTCAGGGAGCGGCCACCGAAGAGGTAAACAATTTGAGCGATTTTCTCATAACGTCGGCGGAATTCATCGTTTCCGCCGTTCTGCCGGAACACTATCCTGCGGACGATCTTCCGGAAGTGGGCTTTGCGGGGCGCTCCAATGTGGGCAAATCCTCTCTTATCAACTGCCTCGTCCAGCGAAAGAAGCTTGTCCGGACAAGCCGCACTCCGGGGCGCACCCAGCTTCTCAATATTTTCCTTATAAACGGCACCTTCCGCTTTGTGGACCTTCCCGGTTACGGATACGCGAAGGTCCCCCATTCCATTCGGCAGACTTGGGGACCGATGGTCGAGGCCTATCTCCAGGGCCGCCCAAACCTCAAGGGAATCGTTCTGATTATGGACCTGCGGCATCCCCCCACACCGGATGACCTCACCCTTTGGTCCTGGCTGAAGGACAGGGGAATTCCGGTAATACCCGTCCTAACCAAAGCTGATAAGCTTCCGCGGTCCAAGTGGGTCAGCCTTGCCGAGAGTGCCGGCAAATCGCTCGGAGTCACCTCCCGGGAGACAATCCTTTTTTCCGCCGAAACCAGGCAGGGGCGGACCGAACTGTTATCGGAGCTCGATACTCTTCTCACTCGCTGAGTTCTCAGCGCCAAACGCTTATTTGCCGCATTCCGCGCGCCCCAAAGTCCCGGTGCCGGAATGGTAAGGATCGATCCCCGCCATCTTCATCCGCCGGGGCTTTGCCGTCGCATCGCCACGCTCTTTCGCATCGCTAACCTGGAGGTCCCTATGTCGTTTGTCGTGACCGAACTACGCGGAAAGGTCGCCCTGCTCTCTCTTAACAACCCGCGAAAGAAAAACGCCCTCAGCCATGCCGTTATGACGGAACTCATGCACGTTCTCACAGAGCTTCAGGCGGACAAAGTCCCCGTCGTCGTGCTTGGAGCAACTCGTGAATCCAATGTCTGGTCTTCGGGCAGCGACATCGGCGAACTCCCCCGCTCCCACCGCGACCCATTCGGGTACGACGACTCGCTCGAGGCACTTCTTCGCACCATCCAGCGCTATCCGGGGGCTGTCATGGCGATGGTCCGTGGAGGCGTCTGGGGAGGCGCCTGCGATCTTGTCATGACCTG
Organism: Desulfobacteraceae bacterium; assembly: GCA_021372055.1. Taxonomy (GTDB): domain Bacteria; phylum Desulfobacterota; class Syntrophobacteria; order Syntrophobacterales; family Syntrophobacteraceae; genus SbD1. The sequence continues at coordinate 11,599 of JAJFVB010000268.1, forward strand.
TGACCTCATCATCGGCGACGAGACCTCTTCTTTCGCGATTACCCCCGCCAAGCTCGGGATTCCCTATAACGCCACGGGCATACTTCACTTCATAAACCGCCTGGGCCTCAATGTCGCAAAAGAGATGTTCTTCTCGGCCGAACCGATTAGCGCGGAGCGCGCCGAACGAGTCGGGATACTCAATCATCTCGTCGCCTCGGACAAGCTTATGGACTTCACCCTGGACCTGGCCGATCGCATCGCTTCACGATCTCCGCTGGCTGTAGCCGTCATAAAGGAGCAGTTTCGAATTCTCGCCGGCGCACACCCGCTCTCACCCGAAGCATTCGAGCGCATCCAGGGCTTGAGACGTCAGGTATACGACAGCCAGGACTACGAGGAGGGAATACAGTCTTTCCTTGAGAAACGTGCGCCGCGATTCAAGGGCGAGTAATACCAAATTGCGTTTAGTTGATAACTCTCAAAGACACCAAAGGGCGGGGAAATGATCCCCCGCCCCCTAAAAATGTGCCGCTTAGCGGGCGCAACTCCCCCACGCCTTTCAAAAACCGTCTTTGGTAATAATGCCATGAAACAAAAAACCCCTTACCGGAGGTCCGGCAAGGGGTTTTATTGAAACGGATGAGGCGGCGGCGTCCTACTCTCCCACGCAGTTTGCCCACGCAGTACCATCGGCGCAGAGGAGCTTAACGACCGTGTTCGGGATGGGTACG
>JAJFVB010000272.1 GCA_021372055.1 Desulfobacteraceae bacterium
GCCCCTTTGACTTGATCTATATAGAATAATTGTCCCGGTGGGAATTGTTCTCTTTTTAATAGCCAAAAGTGGGGACCAAGTATCTAAAATATACTTAAAAGTTACTCTAAAGTGGGAAAAAGATAAAAACAAAAAGAAACTGAAAGTCTCGGGTCGAAATGGATTCTTGCTTGCCAACATACAACACCCTTAAAATGCCTTCTGTCCGGAAAACAGAAGGAGGCTTATGTATGCTTGGCGGCATTTACACGCAACAGAAATGCCCTCTTTGCGGTCAGGGTATGCGGGACAATGACCGAAATGGGGTTATATGTCCTTCCCACCCTGAACAAAGGGCAACGAAGCTGATTGTCCGTTTCGGTCGGAAGATCTATCTGAGGTTCACCAATTACGAGGAGGCGAGCAGAGCTTTAACGGGATTGCGTTTTAAAGTCGATGAAGGGACTTACGATGAGCGGGATTATCGGAAGAGTAACCCGCTTGGGTTCAGGACTCTCGCAGAGCAATATTGCGAAATTAAAGCAAAATCTGACTTAAAACCGGACACATTAAATCACATCAGGCAGCATTTGAATCTGGCCTCGGAAACCTTTGGATTCACAAACATCAAATCTATAGGGTACGGGGAAATTGAAGATTTTATCCTCGGAATCGAAAATGTCTCAAGTAAGACCCGATATAACATCAAATCGAATCTGCACGCCTTTTTCAAGTGGCTGGTCAAGCGTCGCGTTCTGCGCCCGGATCAGATGCCGGAATTCCCGGAAATCTCTTTCGAACTTGGATGGCGCAAGACCATAGATGTTTCAACGCAGGATGCTATTTTGGAAGAGGTGAGAAAGCTCACGCTGGAGAATCCGCGCATTTACATCGCCATCAAGTGGTTGGCAACCTACATCAACGTGCGTCCCATTGAGCTTTTGGGGATAACGGAAGAAGATATCGACCTGGGCGCGGGACTTGTGATCGTCAGGAAACACAAGACGGCCAAGGCGATCAAGAAGCCTAAATTCATTCCGCTTATCCCCGAAGATGTGGAGCTTATTAAGTCACTTCCGAAGGGATTCCCGAAGCTACCGTTTTTCAGAAGGGACAAAGGCGGGGGCGGTAGGCATCAAAACGCTTGCTTTGGCAGGCACATACTTTACCGGCATTGGAAGCAGGCATGCCAAAATCTCGGGATAGAAGGGGTTGACCTTTACGGCGGTACGCGGCACAGCACCGCAACCAGTTTGCGGAAGGTGCTTACTCGCGAAGGAGTGAAAGAACTTTCCGGCCATGAAACCAACAAGGCTTTTGAGCGATACTTTCAGGTGGATTTGGATGATTTGCGGGAAGGATATGCCAAGACCAGAGAGCGGAAAAAGAGCTCTATTCTGGAAATGAAAAAGGGCTGACGTGCAACACCGCTGCAACACGCAAACCCTCTCTTCACACCTTCTAACTATCTGATTTTACTTTACTTTCCTATGGAGCTACGGGGAGTCGAACCCCGGACCTCTTGAATGCCATTCAAGCGCTCTCCCAACTGAGCTACAGCCCCGAAGCGGTTGTGCGAAAAACGCACAGTTTTGAGCAACCGTAGCTATCTAGCCAATTTTTTAGGATCTGTCAAGGCAATTTGTCTCGATCGATAATCTTTGACGCAGCCGTTCGTGACGGTCTTTTGGGCGATAAGCCTTGCTGAAGAAAGGCCTCATGGCGGCGAGGTGCGCATTTCCCTTGACACCGGCGAAAGGGTCTGAGTAGAATTCGACCCTTCGCCGGAGTGGTGGAACTGGTAGACGCGCTGGACTCAAAATCCAGTATCCGCAAGGATGTGAGAGTTCGATTCTCTCCTCCGGCATTCAGTTTGCGGGCTTTGCCCGCTTTTTTATTTCTGTGATTGTGCCTGTTTTTGTGCCCGGAACTGAATTTAGATACTCTTCCTGTCTTGTTGCAGCAAGCGCCAGACCGGATTCACTTACGATGTTGTAGCGGTCAAAGATAGAGCGGGGCTTGTGGCCGGAGATCATCATCGCCACACGTTCGGGAATCCCGGCCCGAACCATGTTCCGAACGGCCGTTCTCCTGAGATCGTGGAAAAGCCGCTTGCTTATCTGCGCCTCTTTGCAGACAGCATCCCAGGCCCCACGGAAATCCCTAATCCTGTCTGTGCCCATTGTGCCTGAAATATTTCCTTCAGCTCGGCATCGAGAAACACTGTCCTGCCTTCATCGTTTTTGGTTTCTCCCGGATTCAGCCGGACAATACCCCTCTCCTGGTCAACCTCCGTCCATTGCAGGTCTGTGATTTCCTCTTTCCGCCACCCTGTCTTGTACGCAAAAGTCACCATGCCCTTCAGGTAAGAGGGGAGTGCATCTCGAACGGCCGCAAAATCACCGTGCTCGAAAAATCCCTTGCGAGGGTTGCTTTCTTTGAGCATGGAGATATGGGGCACACGGTCAAGGCAGTAGCTTCCCATGAGCCAATGATTGAGCTAAGGCCCAAACCGGCACCGGCAGTCATCATTTTCAGCCCTTGCCATGCGATCAAGCCTTCAACCGAAGCAGGCACGGCGAAAAAAGATCATCCGCCCTGGCTCGATTCCCAGATCAAGAAACGCGAAGCCCAAGCCCTTCAGGACGCTGTCAAGACCCGGAGTGAATCGGCGCGGGCCCAGATTTGATTTTTCATGTCCACGCGAAACAGTACCCGTAGCTCCATAGTGAAGAGCGGGCCGGCAAGGATTTGCTGGCCCGCTCTTTTTAGAGCGTCTTTTCCCTCGTCTGTCGTTCCGCTTGGCAATTTGGCAATACAGTGTTCACCGAGCTGCGACTTCTCTCTGCGCTTTCCGCCGGAATAGGGGTCGGGAGGCCTTTGATTCCCTCAATACGCCACGAATTTGAGTTCCGGGCGCACAGGGAATTCCTACCTGCACCGTACTATTCAGTAGCATCCGCCATGGATCACATCCACAGTTTCGGACAGAGGGGTGATCTCCCACCTGAGCGAACGAAACTTTTTCGAGTGTCGGGAGTGGACGAGCACGCTCAATCCGCCTCGCTCGGCCCGGACATAATCCTTGTACAGTAGCGGCCATAGCCAATCCAGGCTGTACGAATTGGTAAGCTTGAGGATACGGCGCCATTTGACATAATCGCATTCGTCCCTGAGAGCAACAACATCGGGTGGATCGGCGATAAAGTTCTCACGCAAGCTCAGGTCCAGATCCGAAACAAGCCCGAACCGGACAACATCGCTCCAAAACCTCCGATCCAGGCCCAGCATGAAAAAATAGCTCCAGTGGCGAGCATGTACCGGAATGCTTTGCGGCTCAAACGTCCAATAGACCAGGTCGGCGGGCAGGAAGAGATCGGGAAGAAAGTCGATCCTGCCTGCCCCGAAAGAAACCGAAGCGCTTGGCTTGAGAGAAGACTGCGTGAAAGGGTAGTCATTCCATCGGACGCGGCAGATCGGCGGATAGAGAAGCAAAACGGCGGCCATCAAGGCGCCGATGAGAGGCAATCGGAGCACGACGTGCGGCGCAAAGCGACTCAACGCCCGGACTGTCCGGGGAAGTATGAGTGAGAAAAAATCGTCGATTGCCAGCGCGGCAAGAAGCACCAGCGCCAGAAGGGCCGGAGCGAAATACTGAGGCCAAACCAGACGGTTCGTGAAGGAAGGCAGGATGATGCAAACGATGATGGTGACGAAACAGAGCCGGTAACATACCGACCGGAACACAGGCTTCGCACCGCCTCCGGAGAAGACCGGGCGCGCCGGAGAAAAAAGGATCCGCAGTGCGATCAGCAAGGCGGATCCGAAGCTCAAGAGGTCCTTTACCCGCTGGATGGGATTAAACTGGTCGTTTGCAAAGGGAATATAGGCCATGTGGGGAATGCCGTTCATGACGAAGTTGGCAGTCCAGTATTCGGAAAAGGACACCCGGCTCAGCCATAGATCGAGGATCGCGCCTCCACACAGGCTCAAGAGCAAAACGAGTGCAAAGACTGCATTGGCCAGGAGCAGCCGTCGGCAAAAAGTCCGCCGTTCCGGGTCCATCACCGTCATGCGGACCGAGGGCAGGGTCAGAACGACCAGGGCGTAGGGAAGCAAGATCAGTACCGTCTTGGGCAGGATGGCAGTGCCGATGCCTCCCAATATGCCGGCTGCCAGGAGCCTCGGCATGGACGGAGTTCCGGAGGAATCGGTGCGCGCGTGAGCACTCCAGTGAAGATAGACGCACAATACCGCGCAGGTGTGGCACAACCAATCCGGACGCACTTCCCAGATCGGGCTGTTGCTGCCCCACAGATTCAAGGCGGCAAGGGAGAAAACTATGAGCAGCAGCGGAGGCGGCGAAAAACCTTCTCTCTCGCGCGCACGGCGCAAGAGGAGAAAAACGACTCCGAGACAGACCAGAAAATGCACGTAGATCAGAATCTTTGCGAGCAGGAACTGCTGCCGGGTCGTACAGGCGCCAAAAAGATCGAACGCCGCGTTGAGCAAATGGTTGAAGAGCATCGGATGGTTTTCGATGAAGTCGGCATACGGGCGAAGGCCCTGCTTGAGCAGATAAGACGCGTGCAGATGCTCCGCTTCATCGTGGGCAAGAAAGTGTCGCGCCCCGAAGATGTTTCTGTCGACGTTTTGACCGCAGTAAAGAAGGCAGAGAAGACCGGCGCAACCGAAAATTGCCCAAAGGAGCAATCGTGAGACCGAACCGCGCCGCGCGGCAAGATCCTGGGATGCAAGGCTGATGTCCTCTTTGCCCGCGGGCATCTTGCGATTCCAAGCTAAGGCCATTCACAGCTCCCCGGCGACGATCCTGAGGCATTTTTCGAATAAAAAAGCAACATCCCCGTTCTTTGGCGTCCCGATAGGCATCAACTTGAACGCAATTTGCGTATAACGTGATCCACAATCCGCTTTCGGTTTCGACGCGAAATTGAAGCAGGAAGGATTGAGCCGGTCAAGCGGAAACTTGAGGTCTCACCGCGGGAAAGGCACTGAAAACAAAGCAGAAGTCGGATGTGCAGGGGTGCGCAGGACGGGAGGCGATAAAAGGATTGTTCCGCCCGCGTGAACTTGCCTCCTCCGAGAAGGAATACTGCCCGCGGCATTTCGGTTACTCATGCCGCAGAGCTTCTATGGGATCGAGGCGGGCGGCTTTTCGAGCCGGGAAATATCCGAAAAGGACCCCGACCGCCGCGGAAAAAATGAAAGCAACGGCCATTATCTTCAGATTGAGGACGAAAGGGACACCGATGGCGGCCGACCCGAATATCGCCGCGGCAATGCCCGCGGCAACCCCCACGATTCCGCCGAAGCTCGCCAGCACTACGGCTTCGACAAGAAACTGCAGGAGCACCTCCTTTTTCAGCGCACCGATAGCCAATCGTATGCCGATCTCCCGCGTCCGCTCGGTTACCGATACCAGCATGATATTCATGATGCCGATTCCTCCCACCAGGAGGCTTACTGCGGCAACCGCCCCGAGCAAAGCGGTCAGAACGCGGGTGGACCCCGCAAGAGCATTGGCAAGCTCCTGCATGTCCATAACATGAAAATCGTCTTCCTTCCCGATTCCGATGCGGCGCCGTTCGCGCATCATGCTGAGTATGGCGTCCTTTGCGCCGGCGGTGGAAGCCTCGTCGTTTACGGACACGTATATGGCTTCGATCTCATTGTTGCCCGCCATGCGCCTTTGGACGGTGCGCAGAGGGAGCAGGACCAAATCATCCTGGTCCGCCCCCATGCCGGACTGCCCTTTTGTCCGGAGCACCCCGATCACCTGGCAGGAGATCTTATCCAGCCTGATCCAGGCTCCGAGGGGGTCCTCGCCCGCGAACAGCTCCTTTTTTATGGTCGATCCTATGATGCAAACGGCTTTTCCCGAACGCAACTCGGCGTCGGTAAACTCCCTGCCCGCGGCAACAGGCCAGTTCCGCACCTTCAGGAAATCATTCGTGCTGCCGGTTGCGGTGGTGGACCAGTTCCGGCTCCCGAATACCGCCTGCAGGGACTTGGATGCCGATGGAGCGGCGGCGGAGAGATCCGGAATCTCCCGGACAATGGCTCTGAAATCCCCCATCTTGAAGTTCTGGGCGGTCGATCTGGGGCCTCCTGTAATCAGGTCCGACAATCGCACAGCCCGTGCAGAAAAATACAAAAGCCGCTGCCACGAAAACGGTCCGTCTCAACCGGTCAGTTCCTCTCATGCTCTTTTGCCGCCCCATATACAATCCGGACCCATAGAAGCCATCCCTCATGTCCGAAGCCCTTGCCGGCTCCCCACGGTCCCGGATAATGGGGATGGCGGACCAGACATTCCCGCGGAAACTCCATCGAGATTCCCCGGAACGGCCGTGAACTTCCCGGCAAAACTCCGAGGGGAGGCACTCGGGCTTTCGAGGGTTAGGAATGTATCACCGCATTGTGGAAAAAATGTGAACGGAGCGGATAAAAGTCTGGTCTGCCGAAGGCCGCACGGATAAGCTCATGAATTGCCGGCAGATCGTGCCGGCATCAAAAGCATGCGGCCCCGGCAATGGGGGAAAACAGGGGACTTCCGATCCTCGAAAAACCCCCGTCGATTGAACCGGGACGGCGCGACGGGGGGGCGGCCCTCAGCTATGCCTGTGTGTCTACCAGCGTGCCGACCATCCCTCTGGGATCTTTCGATTCATTCGATTTCAGCTCGTCTTTCTTCACTTGTTCAGGATGTTTCTGCTCGTATTGTATTTCTTCCTGAGCACTCACGGTGCCGTCTTTATTGGCATCCCTCTTGTCATAGATCTTGTTGTCCGACTGGGTGCTGGTGCTTGACGAAACGGCGGATACTGACATGGTTTTCTCCCCTCCGGGTGGAATTATTAAAACCGCTTGAAATCTGGGCCTTTTAAAACGTTGTATTCAGTAGTTCGGAATTTCGGAGCGTTCTATAACTAAGCTGCCGTAAAGTTATGTAAGCTTTTGGTTAATCAGGGAATCTACAGTCCCGGTCCCGACGGAAATCCTCGCGCATTCCCGCCTCCAAGGCATGCCCTGCCCAGTTCATCGGCGTCGATTATCGCCTTCAAAACCATTCCGGCGCTTACTTCAAAGGGCTCGTTGTGAATGGACTCATCTTTCTGAACGGAGCGAAGGGCGATTCGTTCCAGCAGCTCCCGCGCAACGTTCTTGAGACCTATTTGAGCCAGCGTCACGGGAAGGCCGATCGCGCAGCAGAAGGCGAGCACCTCATCGATTTCGGATCGGGGACTGTTTTCGAGCACCAGTTGCGACAGGGTCCCGAAGGCCACCTTCTCACCATGGTAGAAGGAGTGGGTTTCCGGCGCGACGGTCAGGCCGTTGTGAATCGAGTGGGCGGCGGCGAGCCCCGCGGACTCGAAACCCAGCCCGGACAGAAGCGTGTTGGCTTCAACGACGCGCTCGAAAGCCGGGGAGACGGTCCTTGCCCGCGCAGCTTCCATTGCCCGGGCACCGTCTTCAAGCAGCGTTCGATAGCAAAGCTCGGCAAGTGCCAGCGCGCTGCGCGTCGAACTTCCGCCCCGGACGTTCGCGGAACCGGATTTCACACAGGCCCGAGCCTCGAACCAGGTCGCCAGCGCATCCCCCATGCCTGAAGCAAAAAGCCGCGGCGGCGCATTGACTATCACTTGCGTATCGACGAGCACCAGCACGGGATTGGACGGCAGGATGCGGATTTGTTCCACTACGCCGGCCTCCGTGTAAATCACGGCCACCGCGCTGCACGGAGAATCCGTCGAGGCCAGAGTCGGGCAACTCACAAAAGGCACGGACAATTCGGCGGCCGTTGCCCGCCCCGCATCCAGAACCTTTCCGCCACCGGCGCCCACAATAACCTTTGCACCCAGCGCTTCGGCCGCCTGCCTTATGCGCGCGATTTCGGCAAGGGAACACTCACCCCCGAAGCCGTGGATTTTGAAGCCGCAACCTACCTGTCCCAGAGATTGTTCCCAGGTGGAGGAAAGCTGCGCGCGCGCCGATCCTCCCGCAACAATGAGAGCCGGTCCGGTGATGCCCAGGCCCGCCATTTCCCCGCCAAGCCGGCGCGTGGCATTCAGGCCCTGAGTGTAACGTGACGGGGAAGAAAAAACGCTCAACATGATTTCAGCTCCTGTTTCAGGTTATGGTACCCGCCAACTTCGACCCGGAAAAGATACAGAAACATCACCGCCTCTACTACAGAAAAAGTTCCGCATTGCCGCAAAACGAGACTTGACAGGCGCAGGATTAAAGGGCTCTTTTGAAAAGCGTGGGGAGCATGCTCCCCACACCCCACACACAGCTGCGCTGCTCATTTT
>JAJFVB010000281.1 GCA_021372055.1 Desulfobacteraceae bacterium
TGGAAAAGAGTTCGGTTAAGACAGGCTACTGTCTTGATATAGCTAGATAAAACGCTCATATCGTGGCTCACGACGACTATGGTGATCGACTCGTTCAGCTCCTTGAGGAACTCATAGAGCTCGCTCTGGAATCGCGCATCCACGCTCGCGGTCGGCTCGTCCATGAGCAGGATCTTCGGCTCGGCGGCCAGCGCCCGGGCGATCAGGACACGCTGCCTCTGGCCTCCCGAGAGTTTTCCTATCGGCCGGTTGCGTAGATCCCACATACCCACCGTTTCGAGCACCTCGCACACCCGTGACCGGTCTTCCGGCGTGTAGTGGCGGTCCCGCCCGGGAAGGCCGAGCCGCCCCATCAGAGTCACGTCCATGACGGTGACCGGGAAATCCTTGTTCAGCCCCGTTTCCTGGGGAACGTAACCGAGAAGGCCCGTGGCCAGATCCCTGTTCATGCCGAAAATCCGGACACGTCCCTGCGCGGGGCGCAAGATACCGAGGATTATCTTCAGAAGCGTCGTCTTCCCGCTTCCGTTCGGGCCGATCACGGCGAGAAAATCACGCTCTTCGACGTTCAGATTGACCTGCGACAGGACCGGATTCCCGTTGTAGAAAAAGGATATGTCCTCCAGTTCGATCGCGAATGTGCTCATCTTGCGCTCCTATTGGCCGGGCAGCGCTGCCGCTATCTGTTCGGCGACATCCCTCAGGTTCTTCTCCCAGTCCGGGGAGAGATCGTCGGCGAAAACCACCTTGCCCTCTATTGCATCGGCTATCGTCTGCGCGCTCTTCGGGGAGTACTGCGGCTGGGCGAATATGGTCTTTGTCCCGAGTTCCCGGGCTCGTTTTATGAGCTGATCGAGTTCCTTGGCCTTGGGCTCCTTGCCTTCGACCTGGACCGGCACCTGCGCGAGCCCGTAGGCGTCGGCAAAGTATCCCCAGGCCGGATGAAATACTACAAAAGTGCCTCCCGGCCGCTTGTTTGCGAAAATCCGCGCCAGATGCATGTCGAGTTCGACCAGTTCGGATACGAAAACCTTGTAATTGCTTTCGTAGGTTGCCCGGTTCCGGGGATCGATTCCGGCAAGCGCCTCGAAGATCGTTCGCGCCTGGAGCATGACCAGGGCGGGCGCAAGCCAGATGTGCGGGTCCTTCACCTCGTCGTCGTCGCCATGATCCTCATGCCCGTGCGCTTTCTCGCCGTGGTGAGCGTGGGCCTCCATGCCCCGTTTTTCAATCAATTTTTCCGTATGAACTATTTGCATTTTCGGATTGGCCGATGCAATCCTCGGAAGCCATACCGACTCGAAAGGAACGCTGCACGCGAAATAGAGGCTGGACCTGCTGAGCGCCGACATCTGCTTCGGTTTGGGCTCGTAGTGCTCCGGGGTCGCTCCGGGCGAAACCATAACTTCGACCTCGACGAGGTTTCCGCCGATTTTCTCCACAAAATACTTCTGCGGAAGAATGCTCACCATCACGGAAACCGGAGCGGCCAGAGCCGATCCGGAAGCGAGAAGGAAGAAGGCGCAGAGCATGACCGGAATCCGGAATGGAAGCCATTTGCCTTTTTGACCCATGATCTTTCCCCCCAGTGAATATATGCCAAAATATCTATTATATGGGATTGCGA
>JAJFVB010000299.1 GCA_021372055.1 Desulfobacteraceae bacterium
AAAATGGTGGAGGGCAGGCAGTACCCTTTCAGGCTCGTAACCGCCTCCTGGGTGGAGTAGGTCTTGACGACGGTCAGGACCAGGTCGGGCGCGAAGGGAATGCTCCCCGGTTCATGGCCGGTCGCGAGCCTGTAGGTCTCGAGCGTGCCGTCGAGTTCCTCGATCTGCAAGCCGCCGTGCGCAATTGCCTCCATGTGGGCGCGATTCGTGCTGAAAAGAAAAACCGAGGCGTGCGTTTTCGCGAGCCGGGCTCCCAAAAGGCTTCCCATGGCTCCCGCGCCGAGGATCAGAATGTTCATCGCTACCCTCCCCTGTGGTGTGTGAATGCGAAAGCTAAAAGTAGAAGGCGAAAAAGACAAATGCCGAGGCGACCATTAGCAGGACGGAACTCAGGAGGAACGTATCCGGCAGGATCGAAAAATCGGTATCTGCACGGTTTATGTGGTTGCGAATGTAATAAAAGCGCCATCCCGCGAGCACTATTATCATCATGCCGAGGCCAAGCGCAACTATTCCCATCACGTGAGTGCCGGGCATGAGCGAGTCGGGAAAAAAGGGCGTAACAAGCGGCGCTTCGGGCAGAAACTTCTCGGGCGGGATCGTGGCCGGGGGCGCCTGTATCCGGGGCAGCGTGATATGCATCTCCCGGATCAGAATGTCGAACCGTTCGATGACAAAACCGAACGCGATCAGAGAAATGCCGGTGCGGCACCAGGCGAGAAAGGTCCGTTCGTTGGCCATGTGATTGCGTTGCCACGCATAAAAGGTGTTCTTGTCGGTGAGGTCGATCTTGATTTCATCTTTGGTCGTGAACCCGAAGCGGCGCAAAGCGGACCCGAAGGACCGGAGCACCGCCATGCATCCCCATATCTTCTTGCAGGTATTTTCCATCTTTTCCGAACTCATGTTTCGCATCTCTCCGGGAAGCTGTTGAAGTTTCAGCAATGCCCAACTTTAACTACTTCGTCCCGAGTTTTCACGGATGAGAACGCCATGAAGGGCCCGGATTTTGGGCCATGATGGAATGCCGACGGGCGGAGTGAAATCAGCGAAGCTTGAGAGTGGCAAGCGAGATGAGCGCGAGGATGCCCGCCATGATCCAGAGGCGGATCACGACCTTTGTTTCGGCAATGCCCTTATGCTGCAGATTGTGATGCAGAGGAGCGCGGAAGAATATCCTGCGCCCGATCCACCTCACACCTATTTTGTCCTGAATCTGGCTGGTCAGGGCCTCTGTGATGAACAGCCCCCCCAGAAGGGGAAAAAGCATCTCCTGCTTGAGCAGTACCGACATGACGGCCATGGTGCCGCCGATTGCGAGCGAGCCGGTGTCCCCCATGAAAATCTGCGCCGGGTATGCATTGTACCACAGGAACCCGAGACAGGCCCCGAGAAAAGCCGCCGCGAATATCGTCAGTTCGCCCGCCCCCCGGAGATACGGGTAGTAAAGATAGGCGGAGTAGATCCGGTTTCCTTCGACGTAAGCGAAAACCCCAAGGACCACCACGACGAAAATGGACGGGGTTATCGCCAGGCCGTCAAGACCGTCCGTGATGTTGACCGCGTTGGAAACAAAGACCACGAAGAGCAGGATAAAAAGCCCGTAAAAAAGTGGGCCCGCGTCGAATAGGGGGTACTTGTAGAACGGAATGTACACTTTGGTGGCGAGGGACGATCCGAGCGGGGCAAGCGGCCCCACGCTGATCCATGCGAAAATGAGCCCGAAAAGGCCCTGCATTATAAGCTTGGTGCGCTCCGAAAGCCCTCTGTCGCCGCTTTTCATCCTCACCTTCGAAACATCGTCCCAGAGCCCGAGAAGGCCGAACCAGAGCATGCCCCCGAGGCAGCAGAGCAGAAAAGGGCTGTGCCAGTTTCCCCAGATGGCCATCGAGATGAGTACGCCTCCGATGATCAGCACACCGCCCATGGTGGGCGTGCCGCTCTTGTCATAGGCCGAGTGCACGCCGGTTTCCCTGACCTGGTCCAGGAAACAGTGCCTGTGGACAAAGAGAATAAAAGGCTTGCTGAACAGGAAGATGAAAATGACGGCGGTCAGCGCCGACATGATCGCTCGGAAACTGATATAGTTCACCAGACGGAGGAAGGAGAAAAAATCCGAAAGGGGGATGAGCAATTTGCAGAGTTCGTAGATCATTGGACTTTCCTGACGGGCTTTTCCGTTCGCGAGTCCGCCCCGGCAGGTTGCCCCGATCTTTTCCTGGAGGCGTTCCGGATGGCGGTATAGGTCTCTTTGATCGGGAAATGCGGCTTGAAGTCCGTCGATGTGAGTATAAACGCCGAGGTGCCCTCCAGCAACTCCGTGCTGGGTTCTATGACGCCCCTGTCGATCAGCCGCCGGATTCCGCGAAGGGCCGCGTTGCGGACCTGCCAGTAATGAGACTCATTCAGGGCGAGCAGGGCCCGTGCCGTTGCTGCGTCCCCCACCTCGCCCAGTGCTACGGCCGCCTCGATAACGACCTCGAAGCAGCGGTCCTCGAGCCGTTTGAGAAGGGCCTCCATCCAGGCTGCGGAGCCTGCCAGGCAGGGACCGAAATGGGCGATCGTCCGGCAGGCTTCGGAGCGCACCTCAAAGTAGCTGTCGGACAGCGCCAGCATAAGGTGCCGTTCGACCTCCCCGTCGAAATGGTCCAGGACCCGTAGCGCCTGGACGATATTCCGGCGAATGAAACCCACCTGCTCAAAGTCGCCGCCGAACAGTCTCTTTATCCTGCTGACCGGGGTCCTGTCGGAGAGCATCTCCAGAAGGGTCGGAATCTTGTCCCGGTAGCGCGTAAGCCCGATCAGCTTTACCCCGAGGTTCCGGTCCTGCCAGGTCTCGTAGCAAAGCAGGCCCGCAGCCCTGTGCCGGTAATAGGCCAGATCGTCGGCGTCGCCAATGGCCGCGAGGGGATCGAAATCCTGCCCCATGCGGTTGTAGGCGGCGCTCAGCACGTGCAGCAGTCGCGAGTTGCTGGCCAGATCCTTGAAAGGAACGGGCTGCGAACCGTTGCCGTCGTGAAAACGCTTCTCGTCGTAGAGTTCGTTGACGATCCGCTCAATGGCCCTGCGCCTGAGGAAGTGCTGGCTTTTTTCCGCCATCTCCGCGAGGCGCGCCGGGTTGTCGAGCAGGGCGACAATCTTGTCCGCAAGTACTTTCCCGTCCACTTTTTCCAGCAGAGCGCCGTCCTCCCGGATCGTGTCCTCGAAGAGCAGGTCGGCGGCCCCGGCGCTTTTCATCGCGCGGGCGTTCATCACCTGGTGGTCCCCGGGCAGATTCGCCTTCGGGATCAGCAGGGCGGGCTTGCCGATCCGGGATATTTCATTGAGGCTTCCGGCGCCGCTCCTGCAGACAATGAGAGAGCTGGCCGAATAAACGTCGGCGATGTTGTGGAAGTAGTCCTGCCGGTAGTAGAATCCCTCGAGAAGAGCCCTCTCACCGGGCGACAGGGACCGTTCAAGGCGCTTTTGCGTATCGGCTGCGGCGTCATACTCGGCGGAACTGGCGAGTCCGGTTCCGTGGATCACGAAAAGCCGGTTCCGGTAGGGAAGCAGATAATGAAGCGCGTCGACGACCGCGCGGTTGATCGTCCGGGCGCCCTGAGAGCCCCCGAAGATGAATACGGTTTCCCTGCCGGGCGGAATCGGGAAGGAGAGCCTTGCTCTGGCCTCATCCCCGGGCGCTGGAAGGATGGAGGTGCGGATGGGATAGCCGACCACTTTCCCGTTGGGGAAAAAGGAAATAGTCTGGGGGAAGGTGAGCAGCACCTTGTCCACCCATTTCCCCATGAGAGCGTTCAATTGGCCGGGGATGCTGTTCTGCTCGTGGAGAAAGATCCGCACGTGCCCGATTCCGAGCTTCTTGAGGATCAGCGCGGCGGCTATCACCGGAGCGCTGACATAGCCGCCCGTCGCGATGATCCACCTCGGCGCAAAAACCATCAGCAGGACTATCGACTGCGCAACGCCTATGCCCGCTTTCACGAGAAACCGCACTGTCCGCAGGGAAGGCCGCAGCCCGGGATAGCCCTCGGAGAGGACGAACCGAAGCTCGTAGCCGGTCCTCCTCACGATCACGCTCTCCGCCTTGTTCCGTACTCCGATGTAAAGAAAACGCGTGCCGGGTTCGCGCGCCTTGATGCCTTCGGCGATGGCAAGCGCGGGGTTGACATGCCCCCCCGTACCCCCTCCGGAGAGCACCACTCGATTCTCCCCGGCGGCGAGTTTTCGCCAGCGCAGGGAAGCCGCCAACGCTACCACAATCACAAAAGCCAGCCCGATGGCTGCAACCGCTATATACACGTCGTTGTTCCCGTATTGCTCATATATGACGGGTCGGACCCGATGATTTTCAGTTCCGGCTGCGGCTCAAGAATACATCGCCGGTGTTCCGCAGGCGCGGCCGAAGCACTTTAGCAACTCAGATCATGAATTTCCATCTCAAGCGGGAGGTAATGCCTCGACAGCTTTTTGAATCACTTCCCAGCCGACCGCCCCCGTTCGAACGAGCACGGGCGGATGGACCGTTACATCTACTATAGTAGAAGGAAAACCGCCAGGCAAATCGCCACAGTCCGCGAACCCGTCCACCCCATCGAGAATATCCTTTGAAACGGCGCGGGAAGTGCTTGGCGGGGCTTGGCCGGACACGTTTGCGCTTGTGGCCGTCAAAAGTCCCCCCGCGGCCCGGGCGAGCAGACGCGCGACGGGATGCGATGAGATCCGGACGGCTACCCTGCCCGTTCCCGCATGCAGCGAGGACGGAAGCATCGGGGAAGCCGGAAGGACCATGGTCAGCGGACCGGGCCAGAACAGGCCGGCCAGATGCTCCGCAACAGGAGGCCACTGGAGTGATGCGAGCACCACCGCTCGTCTGTCGGATGCAATCAGGGGGAGCGGTTTATCGAAATCCCTCCCCTTGAGAGCAAAGATTTTCTCGACCGCGCCCGGAACGAGAGGATTGCCGCCGAGGGCGTAGAACGTCTCGGTCGGGTAGACCACGAGACCGCCCTCGCGAAGCATGGAAGCCAGGGAGAGGGGCAGATCCTCCACGGACTCGGCGCGTTCGATTTTCCAGGTTACGTGCGACATTTTCATAAGCGCTGCACTGTCCGGCCTTAAGGGCCGCGGCCACCGGCCGGTTCTTTCCGGCAGGCTCCGGGACCGGGCCGCAGCGCAGCGGAGCATCCCTTCGGCGACCGGGCGCTAAATCTCCGCGTCCGACTTTATTTTGGCGAAGCGAAGAGTCTTCCTGGCCTTCTGCGCCTCGGCATCTTCTATGTCTTCGACAGTCAGGTGGATCCTGCCGCATTCCGGGCAGGCGACGTTGACATTTTCTCCGAACGAGCGCTCGCGTATCTGGTCCACCGTCATGTGGCCGATGTAGCCGCACTTGGTGTCCAGCCGTTCCGCTCTGACCTTCGGCCTCTTGCTCTTGTTGCTTCCAGCCATTTCAAGCATCGCTCCCGCTGATCAGACTTCCGTTCGAATCCCTTACGGTCACGCGAATGGTCCTCCTGCCGTCCAGGCAGTGAGTGGCGCAGGAAATTCAAGGGTCGTAGGCGCGTACGGCCATCTCCAGGCGATTGAGCACCTCCTCGTTGACGCGCCCCGCGTGAATCAGGCTGCGCGCCGCACTGTTGACGCTCATGTTGATGGGTGCAAGGTTGTGAGTCGTGCCGACGATCAGGTTGGCCCTCGTTATGCATCCGTTTTCATCGGTGGAGTAGTCGTGAATGAGCGTGCCACGCGGGGCCTCGACACACCCCACGCCACGCCCGGCCCTCGGGATAACGTCGTTTCTGACCGGTTGACCGATAATTTCGGGATCTTCCAGGAGCTGTAACACGCGTTCGCAGGCGTAGAGCAGTTCGATCAGCCGGGCCCAGTGGTAGAGCATGGTCGATTGGGCGGGCCGGCCGAAAAGACTGCGGAATTCGAGCAGTTCGGCTTGAGCAAGAGGGGATGGAATGGAATCGGCCACATTGAGCCGGGCCAGGCAATTGGTCCTGTAGATGCCTCTGGGATCGGCGAGGTCCATTGAAAACCCGTCGCCCCAGCCTCTGGCATAGGGGAATTTCGCATAGGACCACGGTTCGACATGTTCTCCGATAAAATCGGTGTATTCCCTGGATGAAAACTCGTGAAAAGATCCGTCCGGGCGCATGAGCCGAAGAATGCCGTCGCTGAAAGTGAGAGAGCAGTCCTTGGGGGAAACCATGCCCAGAAATCCCGTGGTGATCTCTCCCAGGCCCATCAGCGCGGCGTCGAATTTCGAGAAGATGCGCTCCTTTGCAAAGTCCAGGGCGAACTTTGCGAATTGAAGCTGTTCCTGGGCATTGGCGATCATTTCGTCGCGTTCGCGGCGGCCCATCGGCTTCGAGAATCCCCCCGGCACGATGGCTTCCGGGTGAATCGACCTGCCCGCGAATCTTTCGAGCATCAACTGCCCCCGGTAGCGCGCCCTGACAATGCTTTCCGCGAGTTCGGGGTTGCTTTGAATGATGCCCATGATGCTCCTGGTCGAGACGTCCGGGGAGTCTGTGAGGAAGTCGGGGCCGGAGAGAAAGAAAAAGTGGAGCACCTTGTCGCTTATGTGCGCCAATACCTGGGTAAGCTCGCGAAGCAGCCTCCCGGCCAGAGGCACTTCCGCTCCGAAGCAGCCGTCCACGGCCTTGTTGGAGGCAAGGTGGTGCTGCCAGGGACATATCCCGCATATCCGCGTGACTATGCCGGGGACTTCCTCTGCGGCGCGGCCCT
The DNA here is from genome assembly GCA_021372055.1 of Desulfobacteraceae bacterium. Classification (GTDB taxonomy): domain Bacteria; phylum Desulfobacterota; class Syntrophobacteria; order Syntrophobacterales; family Syntrophobacteraceae; genus SbD1. Next base: position 6,757 of record JAJFVB010000299.1, read on the forward strand.
CGATGAATTTTTCGAACCCGCGCATGGACATGATGTGCACACGGGCGTCGGCAACCTCTCCGTTGTCGTCGAGCGTTATCCCGATCCGGGCATGGCCCTCGATCCGCGTCACAGGCTGAATCGTTATCCGCCTTGCAGAAGAACCCGCCGGTGCGGCCTCTGCCTTCTTTTCGCTCATGAAACCCTCATTGTCAGCGTTGCTTTCACCTGAAGAACGAATCTGTCAGTTCGCCGGTTCCCCGTGAGAAAGACGGCCGGGTGGAGGCCCGGATCAAGCCGGCTTGTTCACGGTCCGGACCAGCCTGCGATGCGCGCCCGAATAACGGAGAACCGCGAGCCGGTCCGGCAGATTCTTGGTATCTATTCCATTGCTTGCCAGGGCATTGAGTATGTCGAACAGCTGGTTGCCTCCGGGACGGACCGGCCCGTAGCAGCCCTTGCACGGCACGCGCGCCTCGATGCATCTCGGCATGCCCCCGCTCCTTCCGGAACACCCAGCCAGGGTTACGGGACCCATGCAAAGGAACCCCTGTTCGAGCAGGCATCTCATATCCGCAGGAGGTTTGTCCGGCTGGAACCGGGCATTGCGGATGAACCTCCGGATCCTCTGGACCGATCCCTTGCCCTCGCGCCTGGTCGGGCATGAATCGCAGACGCTCTGCAGTTCCGGGTCCGGTTTCTTCCCGCTTGCCAAAGTGTCGAGCAGGTGGGCGATTCCGTCCGGATGCGGAGGGCAGCCGGGAAGGAAAACATCCACCCGTATCACTTCGTCCAAAGCGAAAGTGCGCTCGAGAAAAGGAGGAACCACCTCGGCGGGATTTCCCGCGGCGTCGGTCGCCTCGGCCGTCCGGTAGTAGCGCCGGAACAGGTCGGCGTCCTCGAAAAGATTGGCCAGGGCCGGAATGCCCCCGTAGGAAGCGCACGTCCCGAAAGCAACGATGCTCCCGCACCTCTGGCGCATCTTCTCAGCGATCCGAAGCTGCTCCTCGTTTCTCACCGCCCCGCTCAGCAGGCCGATCTCCGCTTCCGGAATCTCCAGTTCCGCCTCGGCGTCGTTTCCCTGGAAATATTTGTTGTCCATCAGGATGGGCATGTGCACAATCTTGATGCTCTTCAGGAGCCGCAGGAGTCCGACGCCCGTGTTCAACAGGGCAATTTCGCACCCCGAACAGCCGCTAAGAGACTCAGAGGCCAATCTCAAAGGCATTGGAGCGCCTCCCTCTTCACGTAATCCGAGGCATCCGGGCGGTATGGCGAAGGCCCGATTTCCTTCAGCCTGTCGGTTACTTCCTGTACGATGGCGGCAAAGCGTTCCGCCTCCGCCGAGGAGCACCAGACGAGCCGGAACCTCTCCTGGTCGAGCCCCATCAGGGAGAGCATCTCCTCTATCACCACCAGACGGGCTTTCGCCTTTTGATTGCCGTCCTGGTAGTGGCACTCGCCCGGAT
>JAJFVB010000300.1 GCA_021372055.1 Desulfobacteraceae bacterium
GATCGTAGTATTCCCGACGTTTTCCATTCCACCGAAGTTCGACCGGTTCATACAGATCGTACGGTAAGTATCTCCGGTATACTGATAGTCCTGCGTGACGCCGATCCAGAGGACGGATTTCTTGAGGATCTCCATCGGGACGCGCGCGCCTTCCACCTGGCCCGGCGGCACGAGGTACTCCAGCTTCACGGTCCTCCCGTCGTCGTAGACAACCCGGTCCCGGAGCACGTCCCAGGTCCCCGCGCAGGCAATGAACAGGTACGGGGCCATGGGAATCGCATTCCGGAACGTGATGATCTTCCTGTCGGGCCGTCCGGGCTTGAGCACGGGGACCCCGTCGGGATTGGAGGCGGTATCGACATCGCCGTTGCTGATCAGGTGGGTGTAGGCGGCATCGCCTTCCAGAGTCGTCGTCATGGTGCATTTGGCGCGGCAGGCGTCGAAGATCGGCATGATCCTCTGGAACCCCCACTGCTGGCACTGGGACACATACTGTTGAGGGGCTCCGGGAGGCGTCACATCCCTGTAGATTCCCTCCAGAACATGCTCTGAGGGGTAACAGACAGACCTTGTCCGGATGAAGAACTTCTCACCCCCGCCGACCTCGCGCGGCAGAATCGCGGTCAGCTTGTATTCGTCTTTCGAATACTCGTAGGAGATCGGTGTTCCGGCATCCTCGGGACCGCTGCACGATTCCACGCTCTCTATATCAAGCTCGCGCGCGTCGAACACCACCCTGTCGAGTTCGCGCAGGGCCGAAATCTCAAGACAGTTGACAGCTTCGACCCTGTCGGGCAGGAAATTCAGATAGATGGTAAGGTGGTTGAGGCGTACGGGCAATTCGCTGAAGTCTTCCCGAAGATATTTGTATCTTTCGTCAGGCAAGGTTTCCTCCTCCTCAGAGTATGCAGTGCTAATGGAACGCGAGACAGAATGGGCAGGGGCTTTCTGTAAATCGGCGGGGATCATTTTTCAAGAAGGGAATCGCATTTTTGCGGTGCGGAAATGCAATCAGTCGGGTTCGAGCATCCGCCCGCGCACCAGGATACCATCGCAGAAACGGGAACGGAGATGATCGAGGGCGCGATCGAGCCGCTCGTCCCTGCCGCTTTGACCGGATGCCATCGTCATCTGCCTGGGACCTTTCGAAAGGTTCGAGATCCCTATCCCGATCAGTCTCACTCTCCGCGCGAGCTTCAGATCCAGCAGCAACTGTCTTCCGACATCGAAGAGGACCTGTGTCGCATCGAAAGGCTCCGGCAGAGTCCTGCTTCGAGTAAGGCTCTTGAAATCCGAGAACTTGATCTTGAGCGTCACGGTCCTGCCGGTATACCCCAGGCCGCGCAACTCCCGCCCGACTTCTTCCGCCTGGGCCAGAAGCGTCTTTTCGAGTTCGCCGGTCGAGCTCACATCCGCCGGGAAGGTTTCCTCGGCGCTGATGGACTTCGGCTCGGAATGCGGCTCGACGGGAGAATCGTCTTTCCCCAGAGCCCTGTCGTAGAGGACCGCCCCCACCTTACCCAGCCTCCTGATCCAAAAACTCAGGGGCATCCTGAGAACATCCGACGCAAGGACCACACCGAGCTTCCCGAGAGCTTCCTCCGTCTTCCTGCCCACTCCGGGGATTTTCCTCACCGGAAGATTCCTCAGGAATTCCTCCACCATATCCGCTTCGATTATCGTGAGGCCATCGGGCTTTTTCAGATCGGATGCGATTTTGGCGAGGTACTTGTTCGGAGCGATCCCAACGGAACAGGTGAGCGAGGTCGTCTTTTTCACCGCGCTCTTCACGGCGGCCGCCAGCTCCCGCGCGGGTCCGTGAAGCCTCTCGGTGCCCGTGATATCGACAAATGCCTCATCTATCGACACCTTCTCCACCAGGGGCGAGACTCCGTGCAGGATCTCCATCACCATGCCGGAGACCTCCCGGTAGCGCTTCATCCGGACGGGGACGAGAATACCCTGCGGGCAGAGCTTTTTTGCCTGGAATATCGGCATGGCCGAATGAACGCCGAAGCGTCTGGCCTCGTAGGAGGCCGTCGACACAACGCCTCGCGCCCCACCGCCCACCATGACCGGTTTTCCTCGCAGCTCCGGATTATCGGCCTGTTCGACGGATGCGAAAAACGCGTCCATGTCCAGGTGCAGGATCTTTCTTGTCACGGCCTCACTTCACGAGCATGACCGGGCATTCGGAAAGGATGCCGACCTTGAAGCTGATGGTTCCCCAGCCTTCGGTCGAATTCCCCACATCCAGCTTGTGCGAACTCATCACGATGAGGTCGACCTCGTTATCAGCGGCAAAATTGAGTATCTCCTTCACCCGCCTGCCGTAGAGTATCTGTTTTTTCACGGCAACGACATCCCCCCTGAATTCGGCTATGAACTTGTCCATCCACTTTGCCGCACGGGTGCCCAGCTGCCTGTAGAACTTCTGCAACTCCTCCGCATCGGCGTCCTCGATGGACTCGATCACGTGCAGAATCGTTATGGAGCCATCTCCCGTTCGCGCCATTTTTACGGCGATATCCATCGCCCTCCGGTTACGCTCCGTTAAATCCGTGGGTACCAGTATGTGCTTGAACATGAATTCCTCCTGCGGTGCCATGGCGAAATCTTATAATAACCGGCGGGCAAAAGTGAACATAATCTTTGAAACTCGTCTTGACGGTGGTCCTTTCCACTGATGAAAAACGGGAGGAAACCCTCTCGTCACCGCTGCGGGGGCGCAGAAACGATTCGTCAACGCTCCAATTTTCCCTCTTTCACCCGAAAGGAATTGACAAACCACCCCGAGAATACGATTTTCTATGCTCGTTCCTTGCATCTCCGTGAACGGGACGCATGGGTCCCCGCTCTGAAATCGCGGAACACTCTCTCACACCCTGCAGAGTTGCGGAAGAAATGTCGGACGGAAAAACCGGAGTCTATTTCATCGGGGCGCTCGGCTCCATCGCCACAACGGTAGTCGCGGGGGCGCTTGCGCTCTCGAAAAAGCTCACTCCGCCCACCGGGATGGTGACCCATTGCGCGCCGTTTGACGGAATCGGGCTCGTCAGGACCGAAGATCTCGTCTTCGGCGGATGCGACATCCGGAAAGGCGTGGATTCCGGCGATATTTTCGATACTCTGGCCCCCGTGCATCCCGCCATTTCGCTCGAAATACGAGACGAGATCCTGTCT
>JAJFVB010000305.1 GCA_021372055.1 Desulfobacteraceae bacterium
CCTCCTGGACGCCGAGATCAAGCAGGGTCTCGTGGGGAACGGGTTCCACCGTCTTGCACTCGTTGCATACGCGCCGCACGAGCCGCTGCGCGATGACAAGATTCACGGCGGACGCGACGAGGAAGGCCTCGACGCCCATGTTCAGCAGCCTGTTTATCGTGCTCGGCGCATCGTTTGTGTGCAGGGTGCTCAAGACGAGGTGGCCGGTAAGAGCCGCTTTGACCGCGATTTCCGCGGTCTCGAAATCCCGCACCTCGCCCACCATAATGATGTCGGGGTCCTGGCGCAGAAACGACCTCAGCGCGGCCGCGAAGGTCAGACCGATGCCTTCGTGCACCTGCACCTGGTTGATTCCCGTGAGGTTGTATTCGATGGGGTCTTCCGCGGTGGAAATGTTCTGGCTCACCTTGTTGAGTTCGGAAAGGGCACTGTAGAGGGTCGTGGTCTTTCCGCTTCCGGTCGGCCCTGTTACGAGCACCATGCCGAAGGGCATGTAGATCGATTCGCGAAAATTGCTATACTGGCTTTCCTCGAAACCGAGCTTTGTCATGTCGAGCTGCAGGCCGGATTTGTCGAGGAGGCGCAAGACGACTTTTTCTCCGAAAAGAGTCGGGAGCACGGAGACGCGAAAATCCATCTCGCGCCCCTTCGCCTTGAGCTTGATTCGCCCGTCCTGGGGAAGCCTGCGCTCGGCGATGTCGAGCCGGCTCATGATCTTTATGCGCGAGATGATCGCGTTTTTGAGCTGCAGGGGAGGGCGCATGACCTCGTAGAGCATGCCGTCTATGCGGAACCGAACGCGCATGGACCGTTCGTAGGGTTCGATGTGAATATCGCTTGCCTGCTTGCGGATGCCGTCCATCAGGATGAGATTGACGAGCTTTACAACAGGTGCCTGTTCGGCAGCGTCTTCCAGAAACGAGAGGTCCATCTCGTCCGTTGACTGGACCAGATCGACGTCAACCTCTTCTTTCAGCATCCCGAGGACGTCGTCGAGGGAATCGCCCCCGGCGTAGAGCTGCGAGATGACCCTCTTGATGACGTTGTCCGATGCGACGTGCACCTGGATGTTCTTGCGCGTGAGGAAACGCATGTCGTCAATGATGAAGAGGTTGCCCGGATCGGACATGGCGACGTGCAGGGTATTGCCCATCAGGCCGAAGGGGACGGCCTGATATTTCTGCGCAATCTCGAGCGGGATGAGGCCGATTACATCCTTGGAGATGTTGAGCTTCGAAATGTTTACCTGAGGTACCTGGAACTGTTTGGCGATGAACTCGACAAGAGTGTCTTCACCGATAAAGCCCAGCTTGATGAGGGACGCGCCGATCCGCTCGCCCGTCTGGTGCTGCTCCTCGAGGGCGCGCGCCAGCTGCTCTTCGTTCAGCAATCCTTCCTGGACCAGTAACTCACCGATTTTCTTAGCCACAAATCGATCCTTGCGTAACTTTTTCTCTCTTAAATATCACGAAAAGATGCCCCGTTTTCATGAACTTGCGGGCCGAATCCGGCGCAAACCTCCTTAATCCCGCGCATGTAGTTTAATATTCAAGTAAAAATGGCACCACAAAAAAATGAAAAAAACTTGACAGGATGAAATTCCCGGTTATTATTCGCTTCGATTTTACCGATAGTAAACGAAAATCATAGCAGAAATGGAGGTGATTGTCATGGTTTGTGCAACTGTGAAGGCCGGAGCTGAATGTGCCTTCATGACAAAAGCGGGTTGCGGGTACAACGGAGGTACCTGCCATCCTATCGTTGAACAGTGCGAGGGTTGCCAGCGCACGGTGGAATTCCCGGCAGGGAAGTTCTGCAGCAGCTACCCCAACCCTTCCATCAAGTGGAAAACCAGCAGCTGTAATTTTGCCACCCACACCAAAGTGGAAGCTCAAAGTCAGCAGAAGATCAATCCACTTAAGGCGTCCAAGAGAAACAACAAGAAGAAATAAGCTGGTTTGTGAGAGTAGACTTTCCAACGGTTTCCGTCAGGGGGTTTGCTCTCACCAAACTCAGGATTTCCCCCGCGGCATTCGCCATCCCCAAGCATTACGAAAAATTTGCCACAATCCGAGAAGGCAGTGTTTTGCTTGACTTCCCTGTATTCTATCCGTTATGGGAATAGGGCGAAATCCCGAAGCCCGGGCGGAATGAAGAAGGGCTTCGCGCTCCATTTTCGCGCCTAAAGTCTTCTCAGAAAGGAAGCGCCACTGTGGAACAGACAATGATCTTGAATGGTGCGCAGGCCGCTGCGGCCGCAGCCAAACTGTGCCGCGTGCAGGTTGTTGCCGCATATCCGATTACGCCCCAGTCCAAAATCCCCGAGACCCTCTCGGAATTTGTCGAAAGAGGGGAGATGAAGGCGGAGTTTGTCCGCGTGGAAAGCGAGCACAGCGCCATGGGAGTGTGTATTGCGGCTTCCATCGTGGGCGCTCGGGCCTTTACCGCGACGGCGGCAAACGGGCTTGCCTACATGCACGAACAGCTTCACTGGGCGGCGGGTGCGCGCCTCCCCATCGTTATGCCCGTAACCAACCGCGGCATCGGTGCGCCCTGGACCATTCTGAACGATACACAAGATACGATTTCCCAGCGGGACACCGGCTGGATGCAGTTCTACTGCATGAACAACCAGGAAGTGCTCGACATGACCGTCGTGGCTTTCAAGGCAGCCGAAGAGCTCCTGGTGCCGTGCATGGTCTGTTTCGACGGTTTTCGCCTCTCGCATACCATCATGCCCGTGACGGTGCCCGACCAGGAGAAAGTGGATTCCTTCCTCCCGGCATACGTGCCGTTCCACACTCTGGACCCCGAAAACCCGATGAACATCAATCCCGTCGTCATGAGCGACCCCATTCCAGACCCGGACGGGATTGTCTCCCCCAGCTACATGGGCTTCAGGTACCGGCTCCAGCAGACCCTCGAGAGCGCTTTGCCCGTAATCCGTGAGGCCGGCGCCGAATTCGGCAGGCTCTTCGGGCGCTCGTACGGCGATACGCTCTATCGTTACCTGATGGATGACGCCGAATTCGTTTTCGTAACGATGGGGGCTCTGGCCAGCGAAGCCACCGAGGTGGCCGATACCCTGCGCGAGCAGGGAGTGCGGGCGGGGGTCCTGGGGGTACGCGTCTTCAGGCCTTTCCCCGCGGACGATCTGGTCGAGGCGCTCAGGGGCAGGAAGGCGGCCGCGGTGCTCGAAAAGGCGATCAGCTACGGCTACGAGGGCCCGCTCATGTCGGAGCTCAAATCGGCCCTCTACACCGATTCCGATATCCGTCTGCCTCTGTCGAACTTCATAGTGGGCCTCGGCGGGAAAGACGTCGCGCCCGGCGACCTTCTCGAAGCCGCGAAGGAGACCATTGAAGCCGCAAAGAACAAAAAAAAGCCGGAAAAGCCCAGGTGGATCGGCTACGGCATTTAAAAATCCATATTAAGGAAGAAACAGGCCATGTCAGCGCAATCATCGATTCTCGAGGCCCCCGAGCAGGAATACATTCTCCCCGGCAACAGGCTGTGCGCCGGTTGCGGTGTTGCCATCGCATACCGGTTCATTCTGAAGGCCCTGGGGCCGAAGACGCTTATCACGGTTCCCGCGTGCTGTGTCACGATTCTGCACGGAATCTATCCCAAGACGCCGGTTTCGGCCACAACGGTCAATACGACCTTTGCAGGCGCGGCGTCGTCGGCATCCGGCCTTGTGGCGGGCCTCAAGGCAACCGGCCGGGAGGGCTGGACGGTCATGGCGATGGCCGGGGACGGCGGCACCTTCGACATGGGTATTCAGTCGCTGAGCGGCGCTGCCGAACGCGGCACCAATTTCATTTATGTCTGCTACGACAACGAGGCGTACATGAACACGGGGGCGCAAAGGTCGAGCGCGACGCCCGCGGGCGCGGTGACGACAACGACGCCCGTGATCCCCAAAGAGCAGCCGAAAAAGGACTTCATGCAGATCATGGAGGCCCACCACATACCCTATCTTGCGTCGGTCTCCTGCGCTTTCCCCAACGATGTCTACGATAAGTTCCTCAAGGCAAGGGATATCAGGGGAACGCGGTTTTTCCACCTCTCCGCGCCCTGCCCGACCGGTTGGCACTATCCGACCAGAGAGACCGTGAAGATCGGACGCATGATGGTGGAGGCAGGGATTTTCGTGCTCTACGAGATCGAAAACGGCGTGCTGAAGCTGACTGGAAAGAGCCTCAGCATGGCCAAAAGCGGCAGGAAAAAGCCCGTTGACGAATATGTCGCGAGCCAGGGCCGATTCAAGAAGATATCCCCGGAGCAGGTGAGCGAGTTCCAGCGTTCCGTTGATGCCAAATGGGCGAGCATTCTCTCAAGGGCGGGTTTCTAGTCCGCACGAACGCAAACGCTTTCAGTCCGGCAGGTTTTTTCCCGTTGCGGGGGAGCGCTCCCCCGCAACGGGAATGAGTCGCGGAAGGGTTGATCGAAATTACCCCGTCGGGTCACTGCCCCCCCCGCCGTTTCCCTCCTGTTTATCCCCATTCCGACCGCAGCGTATCGAGCCAGTGCGTCAGGCTTGAGTGCATGATCTTTTCCGCACGGCTCGTGTCCAGGCGGTACTGCTCCGGAATATAGGAAAGATCTGCGACGTAGACGCCCTCCGAGCTGCTCAGGAACGGACATTCTTCGAGATCTGGCGGCGAAAGCAGGGCCAGTACGGCAAAGACCTGATCGAGAAGAGCCTTGGAGCGCTTGATCTTGAATTTCTGCGCGGTATAGTTGTTGGCGAAAAACCGGATCGCTCCGGCCGGGGATTCTCCGGGAAGCGGCCTGACGATGCCGTCGTGCTTGAGCAGGAAATAGGGCGCGATCAGTGCCGCCCGGTATCCCGAAGAGGAGTACCGGAAGGCCGGGATGTCCTGGATAATGGGTTGCAGCTTTTGCCGCTTGGGATCGAATTCCACGAACTCGAAGCTGTCTGGTTGTCCTCTCAGGCGTTCCCGGACCGCATCGTGGATTCCGGGAACGGTCAGCAGGACGAATTTCGAGTCCGTCATCGAGACGGGAGGTCCGAACAGCGCCGGATCGAGTTCCTCGGGTTTTTTCAACTGGACGATTCTGAGGCGTGGACCGGCGGCCGGAGAGAGGGACCGGAGTTGCCCGGCAACCTTGCGCGCGTGGGAATCGAAATGCGTTTCGAGTTCCCGCAGGGATTCTTCTTCGATAAAAGCCACATCCGCGGCCTGTACTATATCGTCGACAGAGACCATCTGAAGAATGTGCCTGCCGAAATCGAAGGGTTCGTGCTCCCCGGCCCACTGCTCGTAAGTCAGGATCTGGAGTTCCTTTTTGAGGGCCTCTGGAAAACGCTCGATGCCCCTTTCCCCGTATAGATTCTCCCGGGCAATGATCATTGTCCTGCATCCGGCATTGAAGGCCGTCTCCGTCTTGAGGGCAAGGGCCCCGACACCGATGATCCTTCCCTTGGTGTCGATCTCGCCGGTCATGGCCACGTCTTTGCGCACCTTGTGGCCGGAGAGTAGTGAAGCAAGGGCCAGGGCGATCGCACCGCCCGCCGAAAGGCCGTCTTTTCGGCTTGAGCCGCCCAGGAAGTGCAGGTGCACCGGATTGTCGGCGTGCTTCAGGTCGATCCCCAATTCCTTTGCGTGATAGAATATCCCGGTGCTTGCCACCTTGCGGCTCTCGTCCATGATCCTTTCGATGTTGCCGGTTGCGTGGACGATGCTCAGGGTTCCGGGATAGGCATTCGCAAAGGACGTTTCTCCTCCGATCCAGGTAGCCTGGATCGGAATGATGGAACCGACGCCTCTTTCCACGTCGACTCCGAGCGCCAGCATCTCGCCCACGGCGTCTTCCATGCTGATCTGCTTGGGAGGAGTCGGGTCCTTCAGGTATTCCTTTATCTTTTCACGCGATATGCGCACGGACGCCCGGTCCCCGGTCAGGATCTCTTTTCGCTGCATCCGCAAGAGAAGCGTGCGGATGATCCGCTCAAGCTCTCTTACGCCCGCCTCGTAGGTATAGCTTCGAATCAGGTGCCTCAGCAGCTCCGCCTCCTCCTTGGGATCGAAATAGAGCTGGGCGGGGTCGATCTGATATTTGTCCCTGATCCGGCGAAGGAGGTATTTGCGCGCAATGTCCACTTTTTCTTCGACGCTGTAACGGTCGAGCGCAACCACCTCGCACCTGTTTATGACCACCTCCGGGACCGTTTCCAGCGAGTTGGCGGTCAGGAAGAAATGGCAGTTGGAAAGATCGATGTCTATGGTCGTCAGAGTATACTTGTCGTGGAAAAGGTGGTTCTGTTCCGGATCGAGGATCTCGAGCAGGGTGGCGATAGCGAACTTTTCGGTCTTGTCCGCCTCGTCGAGGATGAACATTCCGTTCATGGCTTCCATCTTGATCAGGCCCTGGACGATGGCCCCGGGTTTGGATCCCTCGTAGGTGAATCCGAAACCCCGCATGTCCGCCTCGTCGCGCATCCCTCCCAGGGAGATTTTGTGGTATGGGATGCCGAGGTTCTGAGCCACGGAAATGGCGAGCGAGGTCTTGCCCACGCCGGGAGGTCCGACAAGGAGAAATGCGCTCCCGGTGCGCTTCCATGTCGCGACTTGCGCTTCGCTGAACCGCTGGTAGCGCCAGATCAGGTTCGTAAAGAAGTCGCAGAGAAGTTCCTTTGGAGTCTGGAGGCCATAGTGGGTGCGGTTCAGGCCCTCTTCGAACTCCTGCGGGGAGACTGCGATCTTGCGGATCTTTCCCCAGGGGATAGCGAGCAGTGTTTCTATGAGCTCGCTGTATTTCGAACCGCTGTGTCCAACCGTGTTGAGTTTGTTCTTGTCGATGAATTCGATTACCCGCGATGGAATCGCCGGATCGTTCCGGGCATCCTCAATGCGGTCCTTGAGACTTTTTTCCTCTCTTTTGGCGCGCGGTTCCTCGGCCGGCCGCGCTTTTTGCTCCAGCGGGAAGGGCGGCAAACACGAATCCTCGTAGCGATGACCCAGCAGGCCCGACTTGAACAACCGGAGCAGCTCCCCGGAAGACTTGTTCTCAAGAGCTCTTTCGGGCAGATCGAGTTCCCTGAAAATCTCGACGAGACCCCACCTGTCCTTGAAGCAGTTTAGCGCTTCCAGCGCCTCCCGCTCGTCTCCTTCCATAAGGATGGTGAAAAGCCTCAGCACCGCCCGCAGGGAGTGGGTCCGGCGCATGAGTGAAGTGCCCGTGTTGTGGCTTCTGCGATAGCTTTCCTCCAGCACCCGGTTCTTCATCTCCGTGTCCAGCCACGGAAATACATCCTGGAGGTGAACAATCGGACTGTCGCTCAGAGCCCTCGTGGCTTCGTCCAGAATCGAGTCCAGTTCGGAATCGAGCGGGGCCTTCTTCTCGGATCTTTCGAGGAGCGCGAGGTAGTGCTCTCCCCTGATGCCGTTCATCTCGTCCCCGAGAGCGTTGCGGAGCATCCTGTAGAAGGTCGGATTTCCCGCCCGCTGGTCCATGGCGAAGTCGATGTCCGAGAGTATGATCTCCCGTTCTTTTCGTTCGGGATACACGATGTGCTCCACTTGGTGACGCAGTATGAGCTCGGCGAAGGCGAGCATCTTCTGTTCCTCGATGGTTCCATTTCCCAGCCTTGAATCGGGATCGCTCGGGATGACGAAGGAGAGGAAGTCGAAAATCCGCTCATGGATCAGGATCTTTTTCTGCGAAAGTATGAGAAGGCTCACGATCGTGATGGCGCTGTTCAGATCTTCGAACCTTTGGACGGCGATGTCGTCCTGGATCCGTGCGAGCTTGATGGGATCGGTTCCGCGCTTGGTCTTAAAGTAGGGTATTACGCGTCCGATAACGATGTTTTTGAGTATCTGCGTTATGCTCGCGGCCCTGGAAGCGGACGGAAGGGGAAGCGTACTCAACAGGTGATAGTCGAATTCCACGGGAAACATGGCGTCACCTTTTCTGAATGCGGATTTCAAAGTGGGTATGCAAGTCTATGCCTAAAGAATATAGATGCTCGCGGTCCAAAATAAAGGCTGTGGACCACCGGTGGCCGCCTTTTTCCCGAAGCCGCGGGTGGGATAGAAACCGAAGTGAACAGCGACTGAACCTTTTCGTGTATTCATCTTCTTAAAATCTCTAGAAAATCCTCTTGTTGACACATTCAGGAATCATTCTTAACCTCAAAGATACCAGCGAATTCCGCAGCATAATCGTGTCGATGCAGAACGCGCCGTCCACACGCGTGGGAGGGCGTGGCGGCGGAGAGAACGAAATGCCCGCAAGTAAGTGTCCGCGCAAAAAAAATCCCGATTCCAAATTTGTCTAGCGGGTGTGTGCTACTGAGTCTCTCATGACTTCGACGGCTATGCTTTTCCTCATACAAAGGGAAATGGGTAAGCCCCGGAGGGTTAAGTCCCATGCGGTGATTATTCGTAAATTCGATGTGAATGCAAACGGGAGGAGAAACTTATGAGAAAGAAAACGATGCTCATCCTTTTGCTGGCCACGTTAACCGTGGGTCTTTACTTGCCGGTGGGAGTTGCTCACTCTCAGGGCTTCGGTTTCTATTTTAACGACAACGACTCATGCTACGGCGGGTATTGCAGCGGGTACTATGACCCGGCGCCGTACAGTTCGTTCGGGTTCGGTTTTGACCCGGGAGATAGAGACTGGGACCGGGACCGTGATCACCGGTATTCCAGGCACCATCACTGGGATAGAGATCATTGGGACCACAGACGCCACTAAACAGGAAATGTAGCTCTCCGCGCTGCATTGGGCTAAGCCCTTTGCATTGGATTTGAGAGTTTTTTGATAGTTTAAGGAGTTTTAATATGAAAATAGCAAGCACAAGTGTGCTAATCTTTGGTATGTTCGTTGCCGCGCTGGGGCTTATTCCGGCTCAGTATAGCCATGCCGACAGCGTAACGACCGAGAGGCGATCCTACAGCAGCGGTTCCGACATGGATCGTGATTGGGACTCGGATTCGGGAAAGACGCAGGAGTATAAGCGTGAGTACCGCGAATACGATGACCCACGGACGGGAACCGAAACCAGGAAGTACGAAGAGAAGACTTACAGGAGTTCGGATTCGGACCTTGATTTCCCGCCTTCCGCTGCTACGGAGGAGTATACCTATAAGAGCGAGCGACGGGAATCCGCTGTTGCGCCCGCCCCCCCTCCGGTTGTACATGAACGGGATACAATCATAGTGGAAAAGACTCCTGAAAAGAGGGAAGGCCGCCTGCAGGCATGGTGGCATCGGAATTTCCACCGCCACGTTGATGAACCCTAAGACTTCTCCGGCGGTCGGAAGGCATCCGATCGCGCAAATAGAGCGATGAGCGGTTCCGGACGACAACCGGGAGTGGCGGGACCACCCCGGTTGTCGAAGACACCTGACAATTGTTGCGGTACTTCCAAATGAGAAGGAAAAGCTTTGCGCATTCGAGCCGGTCTGGCACCCGCCCTCTTCCACGCGGTCAAAATCATCCTTCTTCCAATCGCGGTTGTTCCTTACTTCATCTGGGTAGCCAAAGCGGTTCTGCACAGCAGAAGGTCCGGCCTGTCCGCAACGATATTCGCTTCCTTCTACACGCGGTGGATGCAGCACAAGCTCGGAACGAGGCGGGACGAAGCATGCGAGAGACTGATGGCCGTATTGCCGAACGTCTCCCGTCCGGCGCTGCGCCTGGTGACCGCACCGACGCTGGTTGCCCACGCTCTGACCGGCTATGTTCCGAAAATATACCGGTATCCCTACAGCGGGGACATTCCGATGGTGCATCAGTCGGCGGGACGAACGACTCTCTACGACGAGGCTCTGGAGCGGCATCTCGGATCGATCGGTCAGCTCGTGGTCCTCGGGGCGGGGCTGGACACGCGCGCGTTCAGGCTTCCGCCGGAGGCCGGGATCCGCTGCTTCGAAGTCGACATGCCCAAGACGCAGGCTTTCAAACGGGAGATGCTCGTTAAGGCGGGACTTGATTCTTCTCGGATCGTTTTTGTTCCGGCCGACTTCATGAAGGAAAATTGGTTCGAAAGACTTGTCGGTGCGGGATTCGACCCCGAAGTCCGGAGCTTTTTCCTGTGGGAGGCGGTGACGATGTACCTTGACCGGGACGCCGTCGAGAGCACCCTCAGGGCGATTGCGGGAACGGTTCCCGGCACCGTCGTCGGTTTCGATTATTTCTCCAGCGAGATCATCGAGTCGCGGTCGCTGTTTATGCGCTATGCCAGGGCCGTCCTTAAGCTGACCGGAGAGCGCTGGGTATTCGGAATCGATAACACCCCCCCTGTAAAGGACCGGGTCGAGCGCTTCCTCCGTTCCTGCGGCCTCGTGACACGGGAGCAGCGCAATTTTGGCCGGGAGAAGGGCTCCACGCGCGCCCCCGCAGGGTTTGTCGTCGGGATGGTTCCCGACCGGGCTGTTCAGCAGTAATTTAGCGTGTTCCCGGACGGTTGTGGCCCGTCTGTCCGATTTGCATTCACCCCCTTCCAGCCACTTGACTTTAACTGAGGCAATGATGCTCACCCCGACTTGGCTTCGGATGGGCAAAAGGAGCCAAATCACGAAAGGAGCTAAATGATGACGGGAATATTGCTGGCATTATTCCTGATGATAGCACTCATTAGCGGTACTCTGGGATTTGCCGTTTTAACGGGAATCGTGTCCCTCGTGGCGAAAGCGCTTTTCCTGCTCTTTCTCATCCTGTTTCTGGCGTTTCTGTTTTTGGAACGTCGCAGTCGGATGTCTTGATTTAGCTCGAATCAGTCTATTCCTCTCTGGGAATCCCAAGCCAACGGCTTGAAAAGGATTCGACCCCTCTGGAGAGCCGGCAAACTTCAATATATCCTGGAAACACTCGACAAGCGATTGGTACCATCGGCCGATTAAGCCGAACGGGAAGCGTGTGCGCCATAGTGCCCAAATGAGCAGCGCAACTGCGTGTGGGGTGTGGGGAGCAGGCTCCCCACGGTCTGAAAGCGAGGGAGGGGAGCGGCAGGGAAAACCGGCCGCAGCCGGTCTCCTGTCGCTCCGGGTCTTCTTACGGACTAGGCCGCATTGCGTTTATCAAAATCATTCACTTCTTTTTCGGCTTTGTCTCGCGTATAACCGTAACGCTCCTGTAATCTTCCGATCAGCTGATCCCGTTTACCCGAGATTACGTCCAAGTCATCATCAGTGAGCTTTCCCCACTGTTCCTTTAGCTTACCTTTGGCTTGCTTCCAGTTTCCCTTGATGACATCCCAGTTCATAGGCAAATATCCCCTTTCTGGTTACATGGTCCGATCGCATGCTCCGGCGCCGTAGTACGCGCAGATCCTGTCATGCGATTCCATGCTGGAAACGTCCCATTTTTTGTCAGAAAAGCTGGGTGCTGATTCGAGCTTGTTTTTCTCGAGGCTGGCAATGATTTTGTCGTCAGTATGGAGTCTTGCCATGTTCGTCGCACTGGACATGAAAGTATTGAAGGGAATGGGATAATACTTGGCGCCCGCTCCAAGCGTGCCGCCGTGCGAGATGACTACGAACTCGGCGCTGCCGTCTTTGCCGAAAACGATGTCCTCAACCTTTCCGAGGTCCTCACCCTGCCGGTTCTCCACATTTTTGCCCAGGAGATCCTTTGCATGGAAGGCCTGGAACTTCCCACTCATGGAGGAAGCATCCTTGCTGTAAGAACCCATGTGGGCTGCCGACGAATGACCCATGTCGGCTGCGAAAGCGGGAAGAGCCACGAGGAGCCCTGCAATTACGAAAAGAAGAGCCCAACTATATTTTGCATTCATGTTTATTGTCTCCCTTGAAAAAGGTTTTTCCTCATTTTCCGAGGCCGCGCGCCTTTCCTTGGACGTGAGCGGAAACCGCTCAGGAAAGGGCGTGTGACCCGGCTTATACAACCTCCCATCTTGCCCATGCGTGACTTGTTCCGGCCGCTGGGCGAAGGAGTTTCTTCGAAGAGGGATAGTTACGATCCTTCTCGGAAGCGAAACCGGACGGGGAGGCATTGTCGCGATCCGATCCCGTGACCGGGGGCGGGTCGGAGGAATCCGGGGATTGCGTTGTCGAGGATCCCGGTGCGGTTATCATTCTGATTTACCTTTCATAGATGGCGATTTCCCGAATTCCGAACAGACCATGCGGTTTGTCTCCCCCCAAAAGCCGGAGCAGCTCTCAGGGGAATGCATGAATTAGCTTGCTGTTAATTTATTGTATGCATTGAAAAAACTACTTCAAGAGGGATTGAAATTCCGGAAGGCCAGGCCTCATTGCACAGGCAATTTCGGAAGAGCGTTCACATCCCCGCGGGACCAAATCCCCGGGTTTTTCTCTTCGATGTCCGAAAACGGCGAGAATTCGATCCTGCAAGCCGTTACATTGTGTTCATGAAACTGGAACCCAACACAGCATACCAGGCATTGCTCGCGCGCGACTCCCGTTTCGACGGACGCTTTTTCGTTGGAGTTCGCACGACCGGGATATACTGCCGCCCCGTCTGTCCGGTGAAACCGCCGAAGTTTGAGAGCTGCTCGTTTTTCCCAAGTGCGGCGGCGGCCGAAACGGCGGGTTACAGACCGTGCCTCAGGTGCCGTCCGGAGCTTGCGCCCGGCAATTCCAGCCTGGAAGCAGGCTCCAACATCGCGCACCGCGCGGCGAGACTCATCGAAGACGGAATCGACGGCGGATTGAACCTCGCCGGATTAGCCCAAAGGCTTGGCGTGACCGGACGCCATCTGCGGCGGGTATTCAGGACGGAACTGGGTGCCTCGCCCGTGCGCTTTGCGCAAACCTTCCGGCTCCTCCAGGCAAAGCGGTTGCTAACCGATACGGACCTTCCCGTAACGGAGGTGGCCATGGCGAGCGGTTTTTCGAGCCTCAGGCGGTTCAACGCCCTTATGAAGGAGCATTACGGGATTACCCCGACGGATTTCCGGCGGAAGGCGAATCGCAATGAGGATTCGGACGCAATCACGCTGCGCCTGGGTTACCGCCCACCACTTGCGTGGGACGAACTGATTTCTTTTTTGGGCAGGAGGAGCATCCAAGGTGTGGAGTCGGTGGCCGAAGGGCGCTACCGAAGGAGTGTGAACGTCGAGGCCGGGGGGATTCCGGTTCGCGGCTGGATTGAGATTTTCCCCGATCCCCGATGTCCGGTCCTCATCGCACGAGTTGATGGAGCGCTGGTCGGAGCCCTCCCTCAAATGCTCTCTCGGGTAAGGCGTCTTTTCGATCTGGCCGCACATCCGGTCGAGATTGCCTCCGTACTCGGAGATCTCGCAAAAGAGAGACCCGGATTGCGAGTCCCCGGGAGTTTCGACCCCTTCGAGTCCGCCGTTCGCGCCATCCTGGGACAACAAATAACGGTGAGGGCTGCGAGTACGATTGCCGGGCGCTTCGCCGAGGCTCTCGGGGATCGGATCGAGACCCCGTTTGCGCAGATCCGGACGGTTTTCCCCAAGCCCCGCAGAATAGTCGAGTGCAGCATCCCGGATATCGCCCGGCTTGGCATCGTCTCACAAAGAGCAAAGACAATCGTGGCATTGGCGAGGGCGTTCGAGGACGGCTCCCTGTGCCTGGAGCCCGGATGCGATGCGGAGGAGGCGCTTAAGCCGCTCATGCGGATTCCGGGTATCGGGATCTGGACGGCGCAGTACCTGGCAATGCGATTGCTCGCATGGCCCGATGCTTTTCCACACACCGACCATGGAATCCTCAAAGCCATGCATGAAACGAGTCCTGCGGGGGCATTGGCGGCGGCCGAGAAGTGGAGGCCATGGCGGGCCTATGCCGCGATGCACCTCTGGGCAAGCTTGGAAGGACAAGTTCAATGATTTATACCGAATACGGCAGCCCCCTTGGGCGGATACTTCTCCTCGCGGACGGTTCGCACCTCACGGGGGTCTACTTTTCCGGGCAGAAATACGAACCTTCGCTCGATCCCGCCTCGAAATACAACCCCGATTCGGGAATATTCCGGGATGCGGTTTCTCAGTTGGGTGGATACTTCGCCGGCAAACAGCGGCGCTTCGACCTGCCCTTGCGCGCGGAGGGGACTCCGTTCCAGATGGAGGTCTGGGCCGCCTTGATGGAAATCCCGTTCGGCGAAACCGCAACTTACGGGGAATTGGCCGAAAGGATCGGAAGAAAAGAAGCGGCGCGCGCTGTCGGAGCCGCGGTCGGTAGAAATCCCATATCCATTATCGTGCCCTGCCACAGGGTTATAGGCAGGGGAGGTTCCCTGACGGGATATGCCGGGGGCCTGGAAAGGAAAAGGGCTCTGCTTGAGCTGGAGAAGCCGGCCGCCGATTACCCGTATCAAAAAGGCTGAACACGTCAGGGGTGCGGGTCTTCTTTTTCCGTTGCGATAAGCTGGTTGTGAGCGCCTTCCGAGTTCACGTCCATGCCCAAAAACCGGAGCAACTCCTCGCCCGACATTTCCTGCCGCTCCATAAGAGCCTGAGCTATGCGTTCCACCATCGGGCGGCGCGCCCGGATCACCTCTTTTGCCCGCGCATAGGCCTCGGCAATCAACCCTTCGGCTTCCCTGCGGTCGGCCGGGGTGGGGTTTTCCTTCCAGCAGGGCCGAAGTGCGCGTCCGAGTCCCAATCGGCAGACCATATCGAGGGCGGTTGCGGCGGCCTTGGCGAGATCGCTCGATCTGCTCCCGCCGGCGCCCGCTCCGACTCCCTCCGCGCCGTAGAACACCTCCTCGGCGGCACGGCCGCCGAGTGTGATCCGGAGAAACGCGAGGTAATCGGCGAGCCCCTGAGTTGAACTGTCCGAATCGGGTTGTCCCGCGATAAATCCCAGCGTCCCGTCGGTTCGCGGTACGATCGAAATGTAGCCTATGCGGCCGAGCGGCCCTCCCGAATGCAGGCGGAGCACCGCATGCCCGGCTTCGTGTATGGCGACCCGGCGCATTCCCTCGCCGCTCAACGGCCGCATCAGTTCTTCATCCAAGGGGCGGCCGAAAAGCTCCGCCAGAAGATCGTCCTGGCAAAGCGGTCTTCGCGCCGTCCTGGCTCTGCGCAAAGCGCCGCGCACCGCCAGGCTCACGTCCGCGCCGGTCCGGCCGAACGCGGCCTCCGCAAGGGGCCTGAGGCTGATATCCGACTGAGGTCCCATGCCGGCGCGGTGTTTCACCAGGTAGTACTCGAATATCTTCACCAGAGCATCGATCGTCGGCAGCGTGACCTCGACGACACGGTCGAGCCTTCCGGCACGTTTGATCGCGGGATCGATGTTGTCGGCGTTGTTTGTTGCCGCGATCACGATCACCCTGCCCCGGTCGGCGAACCCCTGAAGCTCCGCCAGAAGCGCGTTCACGACTTCGGTGTTATAGGCCGCATTGCTGCCCGTGAATTTGTCGCGGTTTCCGATTGAATCCAGTTCATCTATGAACAGGATCGTGGGTTCCACTCGTCGTGCTTCGGCGAAGTCCTGCGCCATGGCCGCAAGATGATCGTTGAGGTAGCCGGCCATCTGCCAGCGCGCCGCGGAGCACTCAAGAAAATTGACCCCGCAATCCTTGGCAATGGCACGGGCCAGCGCGGTCTTCCCGCACCCGGGCGGCCCTACGAGCAGCATGCCCCTGTCGACCTCCGACCAGGGTATTTGTCCGGCAACCGCCGCTTTGACGTCCGAAATCAGCAACTCGGCCCTCACCCGCGCCTCCCCCATGCCGTGCAGATCTGAAAGCGACGGTCCGTGGCTCGGGGTTATGCGGTTCAACCGTTCTTCAATTCGCCGGCGGAGCATTGCGTAGGCCCTTTTCGGCGCCCTTGTCATCCACGCGACGCGGGCGAAATCCGAAGGCTGAACGTAGCGGACCCACGCGTACGGCTGAGCCTCCTCCTCTGCATTCGGCTTCCCGCCGAAAACGGCTGCGAACAGCCTCTCGAAAATTTCACGATCGGGCTTTGGCAACGTAACCTTTGTGTCGATGATATTTCTCAGGGGAGCGGGCAGTTTCTGGATACTGCTGCAACCGATGAGAGCGGCGTGATTGCCGGTGGAAAGTTCGTGCGCGGAGAACTCCGGGTCCGCCATTCGCGGATAGGCCAACATGGAAAGAACCACGAACGAAGGATGTTTCTGCGCGCCGAGATGCAGCTGAAGTTCGGGCGCGTTTGCCGCTTCCGGGATGACCAGCGGCAGGCCTACTCTGCTCGACACCGCTCTTGCGATGCTTCGCTCGCAGAAGGGAAGGTCCGATTCCAGGGCGACAACGCCGCGCGCTTTCAGCACTTCGGCAAGCCAGCTCAGCCCCCGGCCGGCAGGAGCGTTTGCGGGAAGTGGAGTCTCCATGCGTTCGAGCGCGGCATCCAGGAGCACGGCTGCGAATCCTCCGAAAGGGTCGGCGTGGACGGGGTCCCGGTTTTGCCGCCGCAGGGCCGGGTCGGGGGAAAGGAACGCGGACATGCCCGCGAAGGCCGCGACCGGCTGATACTCTCCGGCCGTTTCGTCGACGAGGAAGGCGAGAATGGACCCGGCTGGAGTCTCCCGGTCGATCATGAGACTCCGTAGAGCATAGGTATCCTGGCAATGGTCCTTGAGCAGCACGCTCACGATCTCAAGCCCATCCCTGTTGACCGCTCCGGGTTCGGGAATCCGGTACCGGAAGCCGCGGGGAAACGCATTCGTCCTCCGTGTTCCGGTCCGTCCGGCGCTTGCCGGCGATTCCGGAAAGAACCTCTTCATCGCGCAGGAAACCAAGCCGGGATTTTCGTTCCCGAGGTTTTGGAAATCCTTTGGGAAAAGGCACGGCCTGAGATGTCCTTCGAATGCGAGGACCCGCTCGGCTTCGGTTCCCGGCACTCCGCCGCCATTGCGAAGCGTCTCCTCCCTGGCTTCCATGACCGCATTCACGAGAACGCTTCGGGAACCGTTGGTCTCGATGCGGCGGAACACCGGTTCGACCTCCACTACAAGCCCACCATTGACAAGACATTTGAGCAGTGTGAAATCAAACGGTTCCAAATTTCAGTCCTTTCCCGTCAGTCGTCGGAATCGCGGATAGATAAGACGCATAATACTGAAAAGGCTACGTCGAATGGTTACATATCCGTATTATATGCTGTTAGATAATCCATATCATTTGACTATAGGATTCCTTCGATTATTTCTAATCCATCTTGCAGATACCTCATAAGGAATCGTACGGGTTATTGGGAACGACCATATTTGTTTATCATGGATATCTATCCAAATTCGATCGGAGTATTTACAAATAACCATATATTCTTGATGATGGCAAAGAAATATGGCAGTGTCCGATTCGATAAACCTCTCCAGTACGCATTCGTGTCCAAGACTGTATCAAAGAGCGCTTTTGAAAAGCGTGAGCTGCGCCCCCACGCTCTTTGGTGTCCTGAGAGGTATCAACTTCCCGAGGAGACCGTATGTACCAGTGGGTCGATTCATCCGACGAGCCGTGTTTGCCTGCCGCCTGCGGCGGTTGCGCCGTTTCGGTGCGGAAAGCGTGTTCCGGGACTCCCGCCGGACGGGTATTCCGGTTTGCGGCCGCCCTGAGCGAGGAAGCGCGCCTGTGTATCGATTTGATCTCAAGCGAAGAGGAAGCCGATCCGCCTTCGGTAACGATTTGCGCGGCACCGCCCGGGTGCCGGCTGGAGATCTCGGCGGGAAAAGAGATAGGACATTTTTGTCTTTGCCTGACGGTGCCTCCCTCTGAGACTCCGGACCGGGACGATGAAGTAAGAGTCGATATCGGCGGCGACGTTCCTCCGTGCTTGGTGGTGTTGCGCCGCACTGCGTGCCGGATCAGCACATCATTGATGGACTCGCCCCACTCCAGGGAGTCGCTGCTGCCCCAAACCCGGTCGGCCCTTCTCTGGTACGGCTGGAACCGGTTCAGGGATATCGTCGGCCTGAAGCGTTTCACCACGGGAAAGAGCGGCAGCGACGTCCTGGTTCTCAGGCCCAGGCTGAGGGACCCCGAACCGGCGCACCCATTGCTCCGGGGGAGCTGCATTCCGGGCGTGATCTCACGGGCTTGGGGTTCATGCATCCTGGTGAAGACGGGGAAGAGCGAGAAGATGCGGGAGGAGTGGGACCGGTTTCACACTTTCCTTTCGGACCGGATGCATCCCTTCATGGCGCGTGCCGAGGCCTATCTCTCGATCCGAACGCCGGGACAACCGGAGGATCAAAGGCCTCTCTCGACCGTTATCGGATCTTACCTGGGCGGGGATCTTTTCAAGGCGGAGTCCCTGGAGCAGGCCGTCTGCGGACCCGGCGAAGACTGCCGGGCGGGGAAAACCGTGCGGAACATCTTCGCGGTCCTGGCTCCCTGGTATGAGGGATCGTGCGTCAAGCCGCTGGGCGAGTGGTACAAGATGTTCCGGTTCGACGAGGGGCGACTCCTGCTTTTCGGCAAATACGATTTGACGAAAAAGGCCGATATGCAAAGCTTTGCGAGGCCTCTTGCGTGGGATGTCCCGTTTATCAAGGAAGAACACCTCCGGTTCCACCTGCTGGGGAAAAATGCCGATGGGCTTCTCCACCTGCTCAAAGACATGGATGTGCGCTTTTCGCTCACACACGGCGACCTGCATCCCAGGAACATCCTTGTCGACTCCGAAAACTCGTGGCTTCTCGACTTCGGCGAAACGGGAGTGGCTCCCACCCTGTTCGATTTCGCCAAGCTTGAAGTCTACCTGCGGCTCTGGTGCCTCGATTTGACTCCGGGCGTTGCCGACTTTGAAACCGCCGCGACCGGGTTTGAGCAGCACCTCCTCGACGGCATGATGAAAACGGAGGGCGGCCATGAAGCCGTCCGCAAGCTGGCGCCCTCGCTGGGGTGTTCCGAACAGGGGCTGGCAAATACAGCTGCATGCATCGTTTCCATCCGGCGCGAAGCTTCGCGGTACTGCATGGGATGGCCGGACAACAGGGACTATATCGCCGTTCTCTTCCTCACGGTAATGAACACGCTGCGGTTTGCCGGAGAAGATCCGAAACGCACGGAGAATTATCGCCTGCTGATGAGCCTTTTCTGGCTGCTCGAGGACATACTGGGCAGCATCGTGGGCATTGCGCCGTATCCGCGCGGAAGGCTCGCCCTCGATCGGACCCGGCTCGTAGGCCGCGAATGGCTGAGCGCCGCGGGCGCTCCGGAAAGAGTCCTGTACCTTATGAACCGCCCGGACGGCAGCGATGCGCTGGAACCTTTGAGCGCAACCCGCGGCGTACTGCAAAGCCAGAACCATCATCTCGATGTTTTCGATCATACTCTGCTGGTCCTGGCCTATATTGAAGATCTGCTGGAAGACCCGATCGAAGGGCTTCTCGATCCGCCCGCGCTCGATTACCGCGTCATGAAGAGCCTGAAAGCACAGGGCATCAGAATTCCTCCTCCCTGCAGCCAACTGGGCAGCCAGGACAGGCCCCGCAGTCCTCTTTCCGATATACAGCTCGATCGGTTGAGAAAATACTTCGATAGAACCCTCACCGGGGATAGCAGGCTGCTGCTCAAATGGGTTGCTCTGTTTCACGATGTGGGGAAACCGGCCACCCGGACCATGAACACCGGTAACAAGGGGGCGGTCGAGCGCATTCGATTTCTGGGCCACGAGGTCTATGGCCGGCAACTCGTTACGGACCTCGCGGAACGTCTCTTTGCGGACCAAAAGCAGAAAGCCCGCTTCGACAGGCTCCTGTGCCGGCACCATGATCATCACAACATGGTCTCCCGATACATCCCGGCAGGCGAACTGGAAAAGCTGAAATCCACCGTCAAGGCTATGGAGCAAACCATCCAGGAGATGAACCGGAAGATTGCGGACCTGGAAAAGAAGCAAGCCCCAGCGTCGACGGCTGTAACCAACCAGGCGGTTCCTGCCACGCCTCCCGCTGCACCG